>DASXMW010000149.1:0-36757 GCA_036495425.1 Streptosporangiaceae bacterium
CGACCAGCTGGCCGCGGTGGGGCCGGCCCGGGCCCAGGCCATCGCGGAGCGGATGGTCGGCACGCTCTCCCAGCTGCACGCGGTAGTTCCCACGGAGGTCGGGCTGGCGGACTTCGGCCGGCCGGAGGGCTTCCTCGCCCGGCAGGTGCGCCGCTGGAAGAAGCAGCTCGACGCGTCCCGCAGCCGCCCGATCCCTGGCATCGACGAGCTGCACGACCTGCTTGAGGCCAGCACGCCCAACGGGACGGCACCGACGATCGTGCACGGTGACTACCGGCTGGACAACATGCTCGTCGGCCCGGACGACCAGGTGGCCGCGGTGCTCGACTGGGAGATGGCCACCCTGGGTGACCCGCTGACCGACGTCGGGCTGCTCATCGTCTACCAGCGGATGGACCGGCTCGCCGACGGCCCGATGGCCAGCGGCGCGCCCGGCTATCCCTCCGAGGGGGAGATCCTCTCCCGCTACGCCGTGAGCAGCGGGCGCGACTTGTCCGATCTCGGCTTCTACATCGCCCTCGCCTCGTTCAAGTCGGCGGTGATCCTCGAGGGCATTCACTACCGGTACATCCATGGCCAGACGGTCGGCGAGGGATTCGGGGAGATCGGCGCACGTGTCGAGCCTTTGGTCACCTCCGGACTGGCCGCGATTCGTGGAGGATAACTGATGGAATTCGCCTTCGACGCGCGGACCGAGGAACTGCGGGCCGAGCTGCTCGAGTTCATGGACGCCCACGTCTACCCGGCCGAGCCGGTCTTCCACGAGCAGCTCGCTGCGCTGGAGAACCGCTGGGCGTGGTCCACCGTCCCGGTGCTCGCCGAGCTGCGCGAGCAGGCCAGGTCCCGCGGGCTGTGGAACTTCTTCCTGCCCGGCGAGCACGGGGCCGGCCTGACCAACCTGCAGTACGCGCCGCTCGCGGAGATCACCGGACGGAGCCACCTGGGGCCGGCCGCGCTGAACTGCTCCGCGCCGGATACCGGCAACATGGAGGTGCTCGCCACCTTCGGCACCGCCGAGCAGCGCAAGCGCTGGCTGCAGCCGCTGCTCGACGGCGAGATCCGCTCGTCGTTCGCGATGACCGAGCCCGACGTGGCGTCCTCTGACGCGACCAACATCGCCACCCGCATCGAGCGTGACGGCGACGAGTACGTGATCAACGGCCGCAAGTGGTGGATCACCGGCGCCCTGAACCCGGACGCCAGGATCTTCATCGTGATGGGCAAGACCGACCCGGACGCCGCCCGGCACCGGCAGCAGTCGATGATCCTCGTTCCCCGTGAAACATCGGGGCTGACCATCAAGCGGGGCATGCACGTGTTCGGCTACGACGACCACGAGCACGGCGGCCACGGCGAGCTGGAGTTCCGCGACGTCCGGGTCCCGGCCGGCCACCTGATCGGCGCGGAAGGGGACGGCTTCGCCGTCGCCCAGGCCCGGCTCGGCCCGGGCCGGATCCACCACTGCATGCGGTCCATCGGCGTGGCCGAGCAGGCGGTGGAGCTGATGTGCCAGCGCGCCCTGAGCCGGACCGCGTTCGGCAAGCCCCTGTCCGACCAGGGCGTCATCCGCGGCTGGATCGCGGAGGCCCGGGTCCGCATCGAGCAGCTCCGGCTGCTGGTGCTGAAGACCGCCTGGCTGATGGACACGGTCGGCAACAAGGGCGCGCACCGGGAGATCCAGGCCATCAAGATCGCCACGCCGGAGACGGTGGAATGGATCCTGGACAAGGCCATCCAGACCCACGGGGCGGGCGGCCTGTCCCAGGACTTCCCGCTGGCCGCCCAGTTCGCCGGCATCCGCACCCTGCGCTTCGCCGACGGGCCGGATGAGGTGCACAAGAACTCGCTGGCCCGGGCCGAGCTGAAGCGGCACGCCCCGGAGGCCTCCGCCCACTGATCCGCCCGCGGCCGCCGCGGCCGCACAGGGCCGGCCGGAGGGGCGGGTGCTGCGCGTGAATGCCGGGGGTTCCGGGCGGGGGCGGGCAGCGGTGATGGGGGTGCGGGATGAGCGGGGCCGGTACCGGAGCGGGAACCGGAGTACGGCCGGTGCTGGCCGGTCACGGGAAATGCATGTCTCTGAGGTGAAGGCGGCCTCAGGGGGCTGATGGGACAGCCCCGAGGCCCGGGCGCAACCGGGGCAATGTCAACTTTGCTCCGGCTATCACCGGTGCAAAGTTGACATTGCCCCGGTAGGGACGGGTGGGCGCGGGCACCGGCGCCAGCACACGCGGCAACCCGGGGCCTGGCCTGATCCGTAGGGCACCCGGGCTGCGCACTCGGTGCGACCGGCGGCCGGGGCAAGACCAACCGGCGCGCACCCTGTTTGCCGGGTTCGTGGCGATCTACAATTCGCTAATACGCTCTGGGCGAGAGCGATAGGGAGGCGCCATGGCAGGTCAGACCGGGTGGGTCGTGGTCGGGGTCGACAACGGCGGCACCGCCAACAACGGGACCGCCCTGGACGCCGGGGGGCGCTTCCTCATCGACCGCCTGGCCGAGATCCCCAGCTACGTCCGCGAGGGGCCGGACAAGGCGGTGCAGGCGCTGGTCGACTCGGTGGACCACGTGCTGGGCCTGGTGGACCTGCCCCGGTCCGCGGTCCGGGCGGTGGGCCTGGACACGCCCGGCCCGGCCAGTGCCACCGGGGTGCTGTCCTCGCGCGGGGCCACCAACTTCGCCAACCCCGAGTGGTGGGGCTTTGACATCCGGAGTGCGCTGGAGGACCGGCTCGGCCTGCCGGTGATCTACAACAACGACGGCAACGCGGCCGCCCTGTACGCACACCACATCCGCTACGGCGACCGGTTGGATCAGCACAGTTCGGTGTCGGCGATCGTCGGTACCGGGCTGGGCGGCGGCGTGGTCGAGTCGGGCCGGGTGGTCGGCGGTGCCGTCGGGATGGCGGGCGAGCTCGGCCACGTCCCCATTCCCATGACCGGCCTGCTGGAGGACGGGCAGCCCGCGCCCGAGTGCAACTGCGGCCAGCCCTGCGACGCCGAGAGCGTGGCCTCGCTGACCGGGATCGAGAAGAACCTGCTGCCGTTCTGGCTGACCCGCTACCCCGATCACGAACTGGGCCGGGGAGTGTCCCTGCACAAGGCGGCCAAGCTGGTGCGCGGCTTCGGTGAGGACTCGGACGAGATGGCCCTGAAGATCTTCGAGCAGCAGGCCATGGCGCTCGGCCGCCTGTTCACCATCGCCGCCAACTTCACCGACCCGGACATCTACTTCGTCGGCGGCGGGGTGGTGGAAGCGGCCCCGCACTTCCGCGACTGGTTCCTGTCCCGGGTCCGCGAGCACACCCGGCTGCGGGTCGAGCAGGCCGGGGTGGCCGAGTTCGCGCTCGTCCCGGACCTGGACATGGCGGGCGCGCGCGGGTCGGCGGTGGCCGCCCGCGACTGGCTGCTGCGCGGCTGACCCCGGTGACGACGCCCCGGACGCCTAGGCCGGGTCGGAGGGCGGGATGAGGACGACCATGGTCAGCCGGACCGGGCCGGTGCCTTCGTTGGTGTAGCGGTGGGGGCGGCCGCCGGGGAAGCGGGCGCACTGGCCGGCCGTGATCTCGTGCCGTTCGCCGGCCACGGTGAGGGTGAGGGTGCCGCTCTCGATCCACACCATCTCGCGGGTGGCGGGAGCGTGCGCCTCGCCGCCGAAGGTCTCGCCGGGATGCAGGTCCCAGCGCCAGAGCTCGGTGGCCCAGGGCGGGTCGGTGGCGCCGAGGATGGTGCCGGTGCCGCCGGACGGCCCGTGCCACAGGACCCGGCCGCTGTCCGGCTCGGAGATGTGCACGGTGGGCTCGCCGCTCATGTCGACCAGGCGGGTGACCGGCACGCCGAAGGCGTCGCTGATCCGGGCCAGCGTGGCCAGGTTGGGGTTGGACCGGCCCTGCTCCAGCGCGACCAGGACGCCCTTGCTGACCCCGGACCGGGCCGCCAGCTGATCCAGAGACCAGGCGCGATCCGCGCGCAGGGCCTGCAGCGTGCGGGCCACGGCGATGGTGAGGTCGGGTCGATCGGGCGGATCGGTCACGTCAGCGGCTCCCGGTTTCCGGCTTGCCTCGGTCAGTATAGTGAACTGTATAGTGCGATATTCCGACCGGCGGTGCTCCTGCCCGGGACCCCGGCCGGCTGCCCCCGACAAGGAGACAACCCGTGGGTACGATCCTGGCACTCGCCGCCGCGATCCTGTACGGCTCGGCCGATTTCCTCGGCGGCGCCGCCGCCCGGCGGGCCCGCCCGGTCGACGTGCTGGCCGTGACCACGTCGGCCGGGGCGGTGGTGGTCGTGCTGTCGGCGCTGGTGTTCGACCTGACCGGGGTGGGCGGTCACGGCCTGGCCAGCGGAGCCGGCGGGGGCGGCCTGGCCTGGGGGGCGGCGGGCGGCCTGGCCGGCGTGGTCGGCCTCCTGTTCTTCTACTTCGGTTTCTCGGTCGCGCCGATGAGCGTGGTGGCCCCGGTGTCGGCGCTGGCCTCGACGCTGCTGCCGCTGGGGGTGGCGATCGCGCAGGGGGAGCGGCCCGGGCCCGGGGTGATCGCGGGCGGCCTGATCTGCCTGGCCGCGGTGGTGCTGGTCAGCATGGAGGGCAGCGCCGGCGGACCGGGGGGTGCCGGCGGACCGGGGGGTGCCGGCGGCGGGCGGTCGCTGGCCTACCGGTTGCGCGGGGCTGGCTTCGGGCTGGCCTCGGGCGTGATGTTCGGGCTGTTCTTCCTGTTCTTCCGGAACGCGGGCACCTCGGGGGTGCTCTGGCCGGTGGCGCTGGCGCGGATCGCGGGGGCGGCCCTGGCCTGCCTCGTGTGGCTGCTGGCCCGGAGGCCGGGGATGAGCCGCCTGAATCCGGACCGCCCGGCCGGGGCGCTGCGGGCGGTGCTGCCGCTGGCGCTGACCTCGGGGGCGGGCGACGCCGCGGCCAACGTCTGCTACGTGCTCGCCACCCGGAGCGGCCTGTTCGGCATCGCGGTGGTCATCACCGCGCTGTACCCGGGGATGACCGTGCTGCTGGCCCGGTTCGTGCTGGGTGAGCGGATGCGCCTGATCCAGCGGATCGGCCTGGTGCTGGCCGGGGTGGGCGTGGTCCTGGTCACGCTATGAGCCGAGTGGGCCCGGGAGCGAGCGACACTGTGGGCCGGACAGACTCGTGCGACCGGACGAAACGGGTCATCCGGCCGCACGAACCCCGGGGAAGGGCAACGACGCCACGGTTCAGAGGTCGTCGTCGTCGCTTTCGGCCTTGCCGGGAAAGATCAGGCCGCAGACCTCGAGGTACAACTGCTCGGGGTACGGCAGGTGGTCCACCACACGCAGGGCCTGGTCCTGGCCGGCCGACTCCAGAATGAACTCACCATACCCGAGCAGCCGCCCCAGAGTTGAGCGCTGGAAGCTCATGTCGGTGACCTTGACCAGCGGCATCATGGCCACCTTGCGGGTGACCACGCCGGTGGCCAGCAGCATGCGGCGCGAGGTCACGATGAAGTAGTCCTGCGACCAGTCGATGACCTTCCCCACCAGGTACAGCAGCAGCACCCCCCAGGCGATCCACACGAAGCCGACCACCCCGGGCTGATGCTGGGCCACGGTGGTGCTGATGACGGCGGCGATCACCAGGCCGAGCAGCACGATGAGGATGGGCTTGAGCAGGACGGCCGGGTGTTTGCGAACCGTAATTACCTGATGCTCATGCGGCAAAAGGTATTTGTTGACGGCGTTGGGAACGGTGTCGGTCCCCGGCACGAGTCTCATTGTGACGCCTGAACGTTACTTGTAAGGCAGCTCACAGCGAGTTGAAGAAAGAAGTGAATCCGCGGGCGACGGAAGAGAGGAAGTTTCCGATATTGCTGACGATATGTGCAGCACCTGTCGGATCTTTGATCACGAAAAATAGCACGAAGGCGATCGCCGCATAGCCGAGGAGTTGCTTCGGTTTCACCTGTGCCTCCCGGGACACTTGCCCAGACCACTTTTGCCGCCACCATAGCTTAACCTACGGTGCTTCGCCTACCAATGATTACTCATAGTAACCCTCCTGGCCGAGCCTACGGTGCGGCCGGGCGGGTGCCGAGCCGGCGGAGCGGCCAAGTGGGTGCCGGGCTGACGATGGGGCACGGTTTGACACCAAACTCGCGACGAGACTTCGCAGGCACCCGGACGCCGGACCACCGTGCAGGGTCTACCACTTTGCCACCTTTGGTCCCGATTCAATCGAATTTCGCGTGGGCCGGCGTGGCGGCCAGCGCCGGGCCGGCGATCGGCGCGCGGCCCGGGGCCGGCCGGGTGCGATGGTGTCCGGCCGGTGCCGGGAGGCTGCCGCCCGGCCCACAGAAATGTGACCGGATGGTGCGGTATCCGTGGCCGGACGGGGTACCGCCCGGCCGCCGCGGTGGCCTGGGGCGAGACCACGCCGGAAGCTGCCGGTGTGCGGAATCGGCAGTTTCCTCGCCTGGGGACTCGTCATCTGGCAGCATTCCCCCCGTGCACAGGATGTTTGCGGGATGACGATGACCGAGAGCGCCACTGATTTCGCCGTCGTCGCCTACCGCGATGAGGGCCGGTGGGAAGCCGAGGTCCTGCCGGCGGTGCTGACCGAAGACCTCAGCGGTCTCATCCACAGGCTGCGGCAGCAGCCGAGCACGGCCGGAACCATCGGCTTCGTCGGGGTCGGTGACGACTTCTTCATCGCGGTCCGGGTCATGGGCCAGGAGGCCTCGGTCTTCCTGTCCGACGTGACCGCGGCCGCCGACTGGCCGCTGGCCGCCCAGGTGCTGCAGATGCTGGACCTTCCTGTGCCGGACGACGAGGACCTGGATCAGGTGCTGCCAGCGGGCGACCTGTCCATCTTCGCCGACATGGGCCTGGAAGAATGGGAACTGTGCGCCATCGCCGGGGATCTGGACCTGTTCCCGGACGAGGCGGTGGCCAGCATCGCCGGGCGGCTCAAGTTCCGTGAACCGATGGAGCGGGCCCTCGAGGTCGCGCTCGGGCCCTGACCTCCGGGCGACACCGCGGGTGACGGCGATGAGCACCGGCTACGAGGCACGGTTCGAGCCCGCGATGCGGCGGGCCCTGGCCGAGGCGGCCGCGGCCGCGGCCACGCTGGACCCTGAGGCCGCCGACGTTCCGGTCGGGGCGGTGGTGCTGGATGAGGCCGGGGCCGAACTGAGCCGGGCCGCTAACCGCCGGGAGGCCGATCAGGACCCCACCGCGCACGCCGAGCTGCTGGCCATCCGGGCCGCCGCCCGCCGCCGGGGCCACTGGCGCCTGGCCGGTTGCACGCTGGTGGTGACGCTGGAGCCGTGCCCGATGTGCGCGGGCGCGGTGACCCAGGCCCGCCTGGACCGGCTGGTCTTCGGGGCCGACGACGCCAAGGCGGGCGCGGTCGGCTCGCTGTGGGACGTGGTCCGGGATCGCCGCCTGGCCCACCGGCCCGAGGTGATCAGGGGCGTACTGGCCGGCGACTGCGCCGCCCTGCTGCGGGACTTCTTCGCCGGCCGCCGCTGACCGGGTCCGGCCCGGGTGCGGCGGGACGCCTGGTCGGGTAAGCTCACCCGCGGTGGAGTCGCCTAGTGGCCGAGGGCGCACGCCTCGAAAGCGTGTGAGGGGGCAACCCCTCCGTGGGTTCAAATCCCACCTCCACCGCCGAGCAGGACTGACGGGGGCGTCGTGGCTTGGCCTCTGGCGTGCGCGAAGCCTTCGCTTCCCGCCGCTCCGAGGGCAGGCCAACCCCGCGAGGTGAACATACGTTTGAACGCAGGGGATCTTCTTTTTCCTGGCTTTACTGGTGGCTTTTGGTGCCCTGCTGGCGTGGTTGGTCAAGGCCAAGCAAATTGTGTTCCGCGTGATCGCGGGCGGCCTGGCGTTTATCCCGGCGATGCTTTTCGGGGTCGCGGTGGTCAACAAGTACTACGACCACTACCAAACCTGGGGCGCAATCTCGGCTGACTTCGACAACCAGGGTGCGGCCACCCTGCCCCAGGCTCCGCATCTCGGCAATAAAAGCGGTACCACAATCAGCCGGCTCGGGCTTTCGCCGCAGGCCCGGGCCGAGGCCGTCCAGACCGGTTATTTGTTCGAAACGGTGATCAGGGGCAAGCTGAGCGGGATCTCCCGGACCGGCTATGTCCATCTGCCACCGCAATACTTCCAGCTCCGGTACGCCAGCTACCGGTTCCCGGCCATCGGGTTGCTGCACGGCTCGCCCGGGCCGACTCCGGCCGGCCGGTCACCCGTGGCTTTACGTCGCAAAGTTTATGGTACGAACCCTTGACTTTGCGCCGCAAACCTTTGTCTACTTTATGACATAGAGTCGATGAAGGGAGACACCATGAACCCCACACCCGACCCCGCCCCCGGCCACGGCGCCACCTTCGGCCCCGAGCAGGCCGCCACCCTGCTGGACCAGACCACTCGGCGGGCCCGGCGCCAGTTCCAGCCCTCACCAGCGTGGCTGCTGGCGACCAGGGCGGTCATGGTGCTGGCCGCCCTGGGCGCGATCTGGCTCTCGGTACGCGGGCAGCACCCCTACCGGGGCCCGACCGCTGCGGACATCCCGGTCCTGATCGCGTTCATCGTCCTCAACTTCACGGCCACGGTCGCGGTGCGCAGGCACGCCATCGCCGGCGTGAGCGGGCGCTCCCGGTTCAGCCAGGGCGAGATCATCGCGCTGGTGCTGGCCTTCGTGGCCGGGGTCCTGCTCATGGTGGGGCTGGGCGGCGCCGGGGTGAACTTCGCCACCTACCCGACCTCGGTGCTGGTGGTCCCCGGCCTGGTCTGGACGGTCATCTCGGCGGCCCGAGCCAACCGGCGCGGGCTCGCCACCGGGCTCGCGATCATCGTCATCGGCGTCGTGGGCGCGTTCGCGGGTCCGGCCGGGTCGTGGGCGGTCGCCGCCGTGGGCCTGTGCGTCACGCTCCTGGGCAGCGCCGCCGTCGCCTGGCGGCAGCGCGGCTGACGGTACGTGATGAACGACAACGGACTTGACCCGCTGATCCACGTCCCGGCCCGGCTGAGGATCGTGGTCACGCTGGCGGCACTGCCCCACGGCGACACCCTGTCCTTCACCCGGCTGCAGGACATGCTGGCGCTGACCCCCGGCAACCTGATCGTCCAGCTGCGCAAGCTCGAGGAAGCCGGCTACCTCAGCAGCGAGAAGACCAGAAACGGATCCGCCCAGAAGACCACGGTCGCCCTGACCGGCCGGGGCCGGGCGGCACTCGGCGCCTACACCCAGGCGCTGCACGACCTGCTCGGCGACCTGTGAGCGCAGACCCCCTAGCCGGGCTTCGGCCGCGTCAGGCGGGTGACGCTGGCGGGGACCGGGATGCCCTCGCGCAGGCCGGGCGACGGCTCGGGGGCGCCGTAGGACGTCTGGATCGGGATGACCCCGGCCCAGACGTCCAGTTCGGCGTCCGGGGTGCCGTCGTCGTCCGGGCCGCCCGCGCTCGCCTTGACCGAGGCCTCGTCGATGGGCAGGGCCAGGATGACGGTGGCGCTGAGCTCCTTCCGGTTCGGGGTGCGGGCCTCGGCCCAGCGCCCCGGCAGCATCTTCTCGGTGAAGGCCTCGAACGCGGCCAGCCGCTCGGCGGGGTCCTCGACCGGGCGGAACCGGCCCAGCATCATGACCGATTCGTAGTTGGCGCTGTGTTCGAACACCGACCGGGCCAGCACGAGCCCGTCCAGCCGGGTCACGGTCAGGCAGGCCGGGACGCCGCGGGCCAGCGTGCGCAGGGCCCGGCTGCCGGTTGAGCCGTGGATGTAGACGACCTGACCGGCCCGGGTGTAGAGCATCGGGATGCAGTAGGGCTGGTCGCCGTCGGTGAAGGCGACGTGGGCCATCAGCCCGCGGTCCAGGGCCGCCTCGACCGTGGCCCGGTCATAGTGGCCCAGTTCCGGGATGCGCCGGACCCGCACCCGGCTGGAGATCGGTTCGCCGGTCATCTGCCCACTATGCAGCAGCAACGCGGGCGAAGCCCGCGTTGGGGGGTCCGGGGGGTTCGGCCCCCCGAGGTAACACCTCCCTGATCAGGGTGTCCAGGCCATCGAGCAGGCGCTGGAGGCCGAACTCGAAGATGTGGTCCAGGCTGAAGTCGTACTCCTTGCTGATCAGCTGCTCGAACATCGGGTAACCGCCCGGTGGCAGCGTCGACCAGAACCGGGCCTCCTGGGTCTGCAGCCACTCCTCGCTGTTCAGCCCGGTGGCCGCCTCGGCCTCGGCCTCGGCTTCCAGGTTGACCGCGGTCCCGCGCACGTAGTTGATCAGGGTCAGGTACGCGGTGAACGTGGTGTCCAGGTCGAGACCCAGGCCGTCCAGCGCGGTCAGCACCCACTCGGTGTACGGCAGCGCGGCCGGCAATACCTGCGGCCGGGTCAGCGACAGCGCTGACGCCAGCCACGGGTGGGCCCGGAACATGGCCCACAGGGTGCGCCCGGCCACTTCCAGCCGGGGCCGCCAGCCGTCCGGCGGCTCCGGCAGCGCGGACGCGCCGAACACCGCGTCCATCATCTGCAGGACCAGGTCGTCCTTGTCGGCCACGTGCCGGTACAGCGACATGGGGGCCGCGCCGAGCTCGGCCGCGACCCGGCGCATGGACAGGGCGGCCAGCCCTTCGGCGTCGGCCACGTAGATGGCCGCGGCCACGATCCGGTCCGGCGCCATCGGGGTCCGGGCCGCTGGCCGGGCCGTGGCCGCCCGTCCGGGAGGACGGTCCGGCCCGGAGGTCCGGGCCGGGACCGGGTGGCGGCCCTCGGCCGGGGCCGGGTCCGGGTCCAGGTGGCGGGCCGGCGCCCCGGCCGGGTCACTGACCACGGTGCCGACGCCGGGGACCGGATGTACCAGCCCGTCCTGCCGCAGCGCGGCCAGCACCTTGGTCGCGGTGGCCATGGCCACCCCCCAGTGCCCGGTGATCTCCCTTGTGGAGGGCACGCGCTGACCCGGCTGGAGCTCACCGCGCTCGATCTGGCCCCGAAGCTCGGCCGCGATCCGCGCGTAGGGCGGTCCGTCCATGTGTCTTCCTCCGGCCTGACCTGGTTGCGTACTAGTGCACAAGGTCGGGCCCACTCTAGCTGTAACGGCGTCTCCACGTCGCCGTCCAGACGGGGTCCGGGACGGGGTGACGCGGGAGGTGCACTAGTACGGGACGGGCTCTGATCAGCGATTTTAGATGAGAAAAGAGCCTTGCCGTAGTGCACGCGTACATCGTACTCTCCTAGCCATGGAGAACAAAGACATCCTCATCTCAGGAGCAAGCATCGCCGGGCCCGCCCTTGCGTACTGGCTACGCAAGGAGGGCTTCAACCCCACCGTGGTGGAGCGCGCGTCCGCGCCCCGTCCCGGCGGCCAGACCGTCGACCTGCGGGGCGCGGGCCGCACCGTGGTCCAGCGGATGGGCCTCATGGACCGGGCCCGGGAGCTCAGCCTGGACCAGCGCGGCATCGCCTGGGTGAACAGCGGAGGCCGGGTGGGCGCGCGCATGCCGGCCGACGTGTTCGGCGGCGAGGGCATCGTGTCCGAGATCGAGATCCTGCGCGGTGACCTCAGCCAGATGCTGTACGAGGCGTCGCGGCCCGGCATTGAGTACCTCTTCGACGACACGATCACCGGGCTCGACCAGGACGAGAGCGGGGTCACGGTCACGTTCGAGAAGTCGGCGCCACGGCGCTTCGGCCTGGTCATCGGGGCCGACGGGCTGCACTCGGTGGTCCGCGCGCTGGCCTTCGGGCCCGAGTCCGATTGTGTCCGGCCGATCGGCTGCTACACCGCCTGGTTCACCGCCCCGGCCGACATCGACCTGGACGGCTGGTACCTCATGCACCGCGCGCCTGGTGGCCTGGTGATCTCGGCCCGGCCGGGACGGCGGCCCGGTGAGGTCAAGGCCGGCCTGGCCTTCCGCTCGGCGCCGATCGAGTACGACCGGCGGGACATCGCGGGGCAGAAGGACCTCCTGGCCCGCCGGTTCGCCGACGTGGGCTGGGAGGCGCCGCGCCTGCTGGCCGCGATGCGGACGGCATCGGACTTCTTCTTCGACTCGATGGGTCAGGTCCACATGGACCACTGGGCGGCCGGGCGCGCGGCCCTGATCGGCGACGCCGGGTACTGCCCGACCCCGCTGACCGGACTGGGCACCAGCCTGGCCCTGGTCGGTGGCTACGTGCTGGCCGGCGAACTGGCCGCGGCGGGCGGCGATCACCGGACCGCGTTCACCCGCTACGAGCAGATCATCCGGTCCTACGTGACCGAAAGCCAGAAGCTGCCGCCGGGCGGGGCCAGCGGGTTCGCTCCCAATTCCCAGCTCATGATCACGCTCAGCAACAATTCGATGCGGATGATGAACCACTGGCCGATACGGCCACTGCTGGCCAAGCAGTTCAACAAGGCCGGCGGCATCGACCTGCCGGACTACGAGCCAGCCGAGAACGGCTGCCCGGTGCGCTGATCATGGCCGGACGTGACGTAGCCCCGGGGCACGGGGGTCCCCAGGGCTACGGGCACACGGTTACGCGGTCACGCGGTTACGCGGTTACGCGGGGGCCGGGCTGCCCGCGGCCTCCGGCACGTCCAGGACCGGGCGGTGGCCGGTGGCCCGGGCGGCCAGCGAGCGCGTCAGCTGGCGCACGCTGTTGTGGGTGCCGCCGATGAACTGTGCCAGGCAACGGTGCCGTGCTGGTCATGGGCTGCCCCGCTGGAAGCGTTCGCTCTGGTGTGACCGAGCCTCGAATGAGACTAAGAATGAGACTAGGCAAGACGGCAGACCGGCGGTGTTGCTGCCCAAATCCATCGTCCTGCCTGATCAGGAGCGGCGGAGGATGAGGGATTCGAACCCTCGAGGGGTTGCCCCCAACACGCTTTCCAAGCGTGCGCCATAGGCCACTAGGCGAATCCTCCGCGGGCAAGCTTACCGTGACCGCGAGGCCCGGGTGACGCAGATTCGTGGCGGCGGATCGTCGCGGTTGGACGAGGCTGGTCCCGGGCGTGACTAGACTGTCCCGAGGTCCCCCGCGCGGCGTGCATCCTGCCAACCCCCCCAGGGCCGGAAGGCAGCAAGGGTACGCGGGCTCTGACGGGTGCGCGGGGGACCCTTTCCCATTCCAGGGAGGGTCGGCGGAAGATCCCCGGGCTGGCGAGGACGGAGTCATGGCGGAAGCTCCTTCGGACGCGGCTGGGGCCGGTACCCCGGTGACTCCCTCCGGCGCCGCGTCGGGCCTGGCCCTGTACCGCAAGTACCGGCCGGCCACGTTCGCCGAGCTCAGAGGCCAGGAACAGGTCACCGAGCCGCTCCGGCAGGCGCTGCGCAGCGGCCGGATCAACCACGCCTACCTGTTCAGCGGCCCCCGCGGCTGCGGCAAGACCTCCAGCGCGCGCATCCTGGCCCGGTCGCTCAACTGCGTCCAGGGGCCCACGCCGGACCCGTGCGGGGTGTGCGAGTCCTGCATCGCGCTGGCCCCGTCCGGGCCGGGCAGCATCGACGTGATCGAGATCGACGCCGCCTCCCACGGTGGCGTCGATGACGCCCGAGACCTGCGCGAGCGGGCGTTCTACGCACCGGTGGCCGGGCGCTTCAAGGTGTACATCATCGACGAGGCGCACATGGTGACCCAGCAGGGCTTCAACGCCCTGCTCAAGCTGGTTGAGGAACCGCCGCCGCACCTCAAGTTCATCTTCGCCACCACCGAGCCGGAGAAGGTCATCCCGACCATCCGGTCCCGCACCCACCACTACCCGTTCCGGCTGGTGCCTCCGGCCACCTTGCGGCGGCTGCTCGAGGACATCCTGAACAGCGAGGGCGTGGGCTTCGACCCCGATGTGCTGCCGCTGGTGGTCCGGGCCGGGGCGGGCTCGGCCCGGGACTCGCTGTCCGTGCTCGACCAGCTGGTGGCGGGGTCGGACGAGGCCGGGCTGACCTACGAGCGGGCCATCGCGCTGCTCGGCTACACCGACGCCACCCTGCTGGACGAGATCGCTGACGCCTTCGCGGCCGGTGATGGGGCTTCGGTGTTCCGCGTGGTCAACCGGATCGTCGAAGGCGGCCACGAGCCGCGCCGGTTCGCGGCCGACCTGCTGGACCGGTTCCGGGACCTGATCGTGCTGGCTTCGGTGCCGGATGCGGGGGAGACCGGGCTGCTGGACGCGCCGCCGGACCGGCTGGACCTGATGACCCGGCAGGCCGAGCGGTTCGGCATCGCCAGCCTGACCCGCGCCGCCGAGATCATGAGTGACGGCCTGGACCAGATGCGCGGGGCGACCTCGCCGCGGCTGCTGCTCGAGTTGATGTGTGCCCAGGTGCTGCTGCCCACGGCCAGCACCGACGAGAAGGCGCTGCTGGCCCGGCTGGAGCGGCTCGAACGGGGCGGGGTGTCGCTGGCCCCGGCGGCCGCGCCTCTTTCCGCGCCCGCTCCCGCGCCCGCGCCCGCTCCCGCGATCCGGCCGACCCCGGCGACCCCGGTAGCCACAGCCGTCCCCTCGGCCCCGGCGGGCCCGGCGGTCTCGGGCAGCGCGGAGAGCACGGAAAGCCCGGCGGGCTGGCCCGGGGCCGGTGCCGTCCCGCCGCCGCCGGCCGAGCCCGCCGACCGGCCCGCGGCGACCTCCGCGCCGCCCGCGGCCGCCCCTGCCCCCTCGGGTGACGGCGGCGTCAGCGCCGAGGCGGTGAGCCGCAACTGGCAGGCCATCCTGGACGCGATCAAGCGCGAGCGCCGGGTGGCCTGGATGCTGCTCAGCAACGCGTCCGTGCATTCCCTGGAAGGCAGCATCCTCACCCTCCGGTTCGCCCGGGACGGCGACGTCAAGGGCTTCACCAGCAGCGGCTGCGACGCCGACCTGCAACGGGTGCTGTCCGGCCAGTTCGGCCTGAACGTCAAGATCAGGGCGCTGACGGCCAATGACCCGTCGCTGGCGGCGAGCGGCGGGCGGGGCCGCCCGGACGCGGGGCCGTCCCGGCCGTCCGCGCCGGCGCCGCCGGCCGCCGGAGCCGGGCGCGGCTGGGGCGCGCCGGAGCCTGGTTCGCCCGGGTCAGATCCATCCGGGCCGGGTTCACCGGGACCGTCCGCGCCGGGACCGGGACCGGCCGCGCCGGCTGGCTCGACCGGGCCGGCTGGCTCGACCGGGCCCGGTGGCTCGACCGGCCGGGCTGGCTCGACCGGGCCAGCAGCGTCCGCGGGACCGAGCCACTCCGGCGGTCAGGCCCAGTCCGGCGGTGCCGATCGGCGGCCGGGCGGCGACCCGGCCCCGGCGCCGGGCCCGCGCGACGCCGGACGTTCCGCCGCCACCGCGACGGCCCCCTCGACCACGGACTCGTCCTGGCCTGACGACCCCTGGCCCGAAGACGACTCGGCCCCGGCCGGGTCGGTCCCGGGTGACTCGGCGCCGGACGCCAGGCCGGGCGGCGGGCCGGGCGGGCAGCGGAGCGCGGCCGCTCAGGCGGCCCACGAGGCGGCCCGGACCGCCGGGACTCCGGCGCCGGGCCGAACCCGAGGGGCCAGCGGGACCAACGGGGCCGGTACTCACGGCGCGGACAATGGGACCAACGGCCAGGGCGGTACCGGCCCGGAGGACCTGGACATCCCCGACGCCGAGGACATGGCGTCGCCGGGCCAGACCGAGATCACCGGGATGGATCTGATCCAGCGCGAGCTGGGCGGCAAGATCATCGGCGAGATCGAGGACTGACCCGGCCGGAGACTGAGCCATCCGGGCACGGTAGTGGGCTGTGCGCGAACAGCGCGGCGCGGGCGGTACTTAGTGTCCGCGACAGGTCGTAGGCTCTCCAATTGACGCTGACAACACCCACTGGGGGCGACGTGAACCCTGACGGCCAGCTTGATATGCAGCAGCTGCTCGCCGCGGCGCAGCAGATGCAGGAACAGCTGATGAACGCCCAGCAGGAACTGGCCGACACCGAGGTGGCCGGGACGGCCGGCGGTGGCCTGGTCACGGCCCGGGTCAACGGCCAGGGCGAGCTGGTCGACCTGACCATCGCTCCGGACGCCATCGACGCGAGCGACCTCGAGGAGACGGCCCAGACCATCGCCGACCTGGTGCTGGCCGCGGTGCGGGACGCCTACGCCCGGGCCGGAGACCTGCAGCAGGAGAAGATGGGCCCGTTCGCCGACGCGCTCGGTGGCGGCGGCATGCCGGGCATGCCCGAGATGCCGGGCATGCCGGGTGGCCTGGGCACGCCGGGCGCGGGTGGCCTGGGCGGCCTGGGCGGACCGGACCTGCCCGGCACCGGGACCCAGCCGGGGACCGGCACCCAGCCCGGGACCAGCGAGCGGCCGGACAGCGAGTGAGGCCAGGCCGCCGCACCGGCGGCACCCTCGAGCGAAACAGGAACTGACGTGTACGAAGGGGTCATCCAGAACCTCATCGACGAGCTCGGCCGCCTGCCCGGGGTCGGGCCGAAGGGCGCCCAGCGGATCGCCTTCCATCTGCTGGCGGCCGATCCCGATGAGGCCCGCAAGCTGGCCGCGGCCCTGCTCGAGGTCACCGAGCGGGTGAAGTTCTGCCGCACCTGCGGGAACGTGGCCGAAGCGGACCAGTGCCGGATCTGCCTGGATCCGCGCCGCGACCCGACTGTCATCTGCGTGGTCGAGGAGCCCAAGGACGTCGCGGCGGTGGAGAAGATCCGCGAGTTCCGTGGCCGGTACCACGTGCTGGGCGGGGCGATCAGCCCCATCGACGGGATCGGCCCGGAGGAGCTGCGCATCCGCGAGCTGATGACGCGGCTGTCCGACGGGACCGTGACCGAGCTCATCCTGGCCACCGACCCCAACCTGGAGGGCGAGGCCACCGCCACCTACCTGGCCCGGCTGGTCAAGCCGATGGAGGTGCGGGTGACCCGGCCGGCCAGTGGCCTGCCGGTGGGGGGCGACCTGGAGTACGCCGACGAGGTCACGCTGGGGCGGGCCTTCGAAGGACGGAGACTGCTCGATGTCTGATACGCCAGCCGCGCCCGACCCGGCTGCCGCGGGCTCACCGGGAGCGGACCTCGGCCCGCTCGCCGACCAGATCGCCGGGAACGTCAAGCTGTTCCTGGACGGCATCGAACGCCTGGCCAACGGTGACGCCGGCGGCGAGGCGGTTCCGCTGCTGCTGCTCGAGGTGTCGCAGATCCTGCTGGCCGGGGCCCAGCTCGGCGCGACGACCGACGTGATCCTGGCCGGGAACCTGGAGCCGGAGGTCGGTGACGACCCCGACCTGGACGAGCTGCGGGTGGGCCTGGCCCGCCAGCTGCCGGACTGTGACGACTACGCCGAGCTGTTCGACCCCTACGCCGACACCCAGGCCACGCCGTTCCGGCTGTCGGACGACATCGCGGCGGTGGCCGCCGACCTCATCCACGGGCTCCAGCACTACCAGGCCGACCGCAAGCTCGAGGCCCTGTGGTGGTGGCAGTACTCCTACTTCAACCACTGGGGCACCCACGCCGGCGCGGCGCTGCGCGCCCTGCAGTCGGTGGTGGCGCACGCCCGGCTCGATGTGGCCGAAGAGCGTACCGTTCTGTAATTGGATTGTGGCCGGTCGGCCGGGCCTGGATAAACTCTGGGCGTCCCCCGCCAGCAACCCGTGAGGAGCGGCTGCCCGTGGCCCTTGTCGTGCAGAAATACGGTGGCTCTTCGGTAGCCGACGCGGACGGCATCAAGCGGGTGGCGCAGCGGATCGTGGCGACGCGCAAGGCCGGCGACCAGGTCGTGGTGGTGGTCTCGGCCATGGGCGACTCGACCGACGAGCTCATCGACCTGGCCAACCAGGTGAGCCCGTTGCCGCCCGGCCGGGAGCTGGACATGCTGCTCACCGCGGGCGAGCGGATCTCCATGGCCCTGCTGGCCATGGCCATCGCCAATCTCGGTTTCGAGGCCCAGTCCTTCACCGGGTCCCAGGCCGGCGTGATCACCGACTCGATGCACGGGAAAGCGCGGATCATCGACGTGACGCCCGGCCGGATCTCGAGCGCCCTGGCCGGGGGCGCGATCCCGATCGTGGCCGGTTTCCAGGGCGTGTCGCAGACCACCAAGGACATCACCACGCTGGGCCGGGGCGGCACCGACACCACGGCCGTCGCGGTGGCCGCCGCGCTGAACGCGGATGTTTGCGAGATCTACACCGATGTCGACGGGGTGTTCACCGCGGACCCGCGGATCGTTCGCACCGCGCGAAAGGTTCCGCGGATCAGCTACGAGGAAATGCTCGAGATGGCCGCGTGTGGAGCCAAGGTGCTGGTGCTCCGGTCGGTGGAGTACGCCCGCCGGTACGACATGCCCATCCACGTCCGGTCCTCCTTCAGCAACAAGACCGGCACCTGGGTCACCGGGCACGCCGGCGAGAAGATGGAAAGCAGTCAACTGAGCACGGTGCAAGCGGGTGCCGGGCAGAACGCGGAGGAGTCCGGGGTGGAGCAGGCGATTATCTCCGGGGTGGCGCACGACCGGAGCGAAGCGAAGATCACCGTCGTCGGCGTGCCGGACCGGATCGGCGAGGCGGCCGGGATCTTCCGGGTCATCGCCGACGCCGGCATCAACATCGACATGATCGTGCAGAACGTCTCGGCCGTGGCCACCGGCCGCACCGACATCTCGTTCACGCTGCCCCGCGACGATGGCCAGACCGCGATGACCGCGCTCCGCCAGTTGCAGGAGAAGATCGGTTTCGAATCCCTGCTCTACGACGACAGCATCGGCAAGGTCTCGCTGATCGGCGCGGGCATGCGCTCGCACCCCGGGGTCACCGCCACGTTCTTCGGCGCGCTGGCCGAAGCCGGGGTGAACATCGAGATGATCTCCACCTCGGAGATCCGCATCTCGGTCGTGGTCGACCAGAAGGACGTGGACGAGGCGGTCAACGCCACCCACAAGGCATTCGACCTGGACGCCGGTGAGGTCGAGGCCGTGGTGTACGGGGGGACGGGACGATGACCGCGAAGCCGACCCTGGCCGTGGTCGGGGCGACCGGGGCCGTGGGCACGGTCATGCTCGACCTGCTGTCCACCCGGGCCGACATCTGGGGCGAGATCCGGCTGATCGCGTCCCCGCGCTCGGCCGGCCGTACGCTGCGCGTCCGCGGCCAGGAGATCGAGGTCCTGCCGCTGGCCGAGGACGTCTTCGAGGGCGTGGACGTGGCCATGTTCGACGTGCCGGACGAGGTGTCCGGGCAGTGGGCGCCGGTGGCCGCCGCGCACGGCGCGGTGGCCGTGGACAACTCCGGCTCGTTCCGGATGGACCCCGACGTCCCACTGGTCGTGCCCGAGGTCAACCCGGCCGACGCGGCCAAGCGGCCCAAGGGCATCATCGCCAACCCGAACTGCACCACCCTGTCGCTGATCGTGGCCGTGGCCGCACTGCACCGGGCGTTCGGCCTGTACGAGATGTCGGTGGCGTCCTACCAGGCGGCATCGGGCGCCGGGCAGTCCGGCATCGACACGCTGTACGGGCAGCTGGACAAGGTGGGGGGCACCCGCGCGCTCGGCCAGCGGGCCGGCGACATCCGGGCCGCCGTCGGTGACCTCGGCCCGTTCCCGGCCCAGCTGGCCATGAACGTGGTGCCCTGGGCCGGGTCGCTGAAGGACGACGGCTGGTCGTCCGAGGAACTGAAGGTCCGCAACGAGTCCCGCAAGATCCTGGGCCTGCCGGACCTGCGGGTGTCCGCCACCTGCGTGCGGGTGCCGGTGGTGACCACGCACTCGGTGGCGGTGCACGCGGTGTTCGACCGCGAGGTCGAGCGGGCCGAGGCCCAGCAGGTGCTGAGCGAAGCGCCCGGGGTGGTCCTCACCGACGACCCGGAGCACGGCGAGTTCCCGACCCCGGCCGACGCGGTCGGCACCGACCCGACCTGGGTCGGCCGGGTGCGGCGGTCGCTGGACGACCCGAACGCGCTGGACCTGTTCGTGGTCGGCGACAACCTGCGCAAGGGGGCCGCGCTGAACACGGCGCAGATCGCGGAACTGGTGGCCGGGGAGTTCGTCGCCACCTCCTGAGCACCCACCGGTCAGGCGGTCCGGCGCGCACACCGGGGCGCCGACGCGTTCAGGGCTCATTCAGGCCGCGTTCAGGGTCGCTGAGTGGTCGCTCACTCTGCCTGGGCAATTGCCCATTCGCCGGATTTGCGACGGTCCGTGTCGTATAACAGATCCGGGCGGGGGGTACGCGAAGGAGGATCGTGTCCCCATTTCCGCGTCGGTGCTGCGCGCCCGCGGTCCGGGTGCCTGCTGGGCACCGGCCTGCGGGTGTAGCTGCCCCGCAGGAGATCATTCCGATCATGGCCGGCGCACTGATCGCGCCGGGCCCAGGCTGACCCGTGAGGGTGATACCGGCCCACAGCGGCCGGAACCGAGTCAGCGGGCGAATCGGCCGATTTCATAGAAATTTTATATATCGATTCGTGCCCAAGCTGTGATCAACCCTGCTACGGTATCCCTTCGAATGGAAAATCTGTCTTAACCCAGGCTTTTTCGTGCCAGTGCATAACCGCAAGAATCGTACGTTGCTCTCAGGTTTCCCCGGATCGTCATCGCCTTCAGGAGGCATGTCGTGACAACGACCCGCACCCGCTCGCGGGGCCGTAGGGACTCTCGTTCCTCGGCCGCACGGGAGGGGGCAGAACGCAGGCCGGCTGTCCTGGCGTCCGCAGGCATCGTCATTGTGTTGCTGGCATTTGGTCTGGCCGTGACGTCGGCCGGTCATGTCGTGCTGGCCGCGTCCGACCATTTCCTGCTCAAGTACGGTGGGGTATTCGCACTTCTCGCCCTGACCGGCTCGGTCTGCATGGGGGTCGTGGCCACCGACCGGATCGTGATGACGCCCGGGCACCGGGTCATGGCTCAGGCCGTTCACCGTGCGGTTTCGTTCGGCGCACTGGCGTTCCTGGTCATCCACATCGTGCTGGAGATAATGGCTCCGCACCTTGAGGAATCGCAAACGCAGCACATTCACATTCTGGACGCGTTCATTCCTTTTCTTTCCCAGTACCGCACTTTCTACATGGCTGAGGGAACAATTGCTTCGGACATAATTGTGCTGCTGGTCATTACCGGCATTATCCGCCGGCGTTTTACGGCAGGCGGGCACGCCTGGAAATGGCGCGTTATTCATTACTCGTCCTACGCGGCCCTCATCCTCGGTGTCCTGCACGGCCTGCTGGCCGGCCGCAAGGCGATCGGCTCGTTCGTATACTGGAGCTACGGCATCGTCATCGCGCTGGTGGTGCTGGCGGTCCTGGTCCGGATCCTGGCCTCCTCGCTGAGTTCGCGCGAGACGGTGAGGGGCGCGTCGCCGCAGTCGGACCCGAGCCGCGGCGGTGACACCATGTCGTCCCGGGCCGCCGCGCTCGGCCTGATGGGTCAGCTCACCGGGACCATGCCGTTGGCCAGGGCGGACCGGGCGATCGCCGGCGCGGGCATGGCCGCCCCCGGCGCGGCCGGATTCGGTGCGGCCGGGACGCTGACCGCCCCGCTGTCGAACGCGCCGTGGCCCCCGGCCGAGCCGCCGGTCTCCCTGGCCATCGAAGCCGCATCCAGCCCGGCCCCGCCGCACCCGGGCTCCGGCGGCCCGGGCGCGGACGGTCGGCCACCCCGCTACGAGCCCGGCTACGTCGGCCCGCCGCGCTACGAGGGGGCTCCGGCCCGCCCGTCGCCCAGTTCCGGCTCGGCCGGCCCGGGCACCCGGCCCGGCCGGGGGACCGGGCCGCAGCCGGTCGTCAGCGCCCAAGCGCAGCCCAGCTACCGGGCCGACCCCTATGACCGCCGGGGCACGGGCCCGCAGCCGGCCATCCCGCCCGGCCCGCGGCGCCCGGAGGCGTCCGGTCCGCAGCCGGTGTTCCCGCCCGGGCCGCCCCAGGGCGGTGGCACCGGACCCCAGCCCGTTCCCGGCCGTGGCCCCGGCACCGGCCCGATTCCCCGGGTCGGCACGGGCCCGATTCCCCGGGTCGGCACCGGTCCGATCCCGCGCGCTGGCACCGGCCCGCTGCCCCGGGTGGGCGGCGGCCCCGGCCCGAACCCGCAACCAGGCACCGGGCCGTTCCCGCAGCCGGGTACGGGCCCGCAGCCCGGCGTGGGTGCGGGTCCCCGCTCCCGCCCCGGCCGCCAGCCCGGTCCAGGCACCGGCCCGATTCCCCGCGTCGGCACGGGCCCGCAACCGCGGGTGGGCGGTGGCCCGGGCACCGGCCCGATCCCGCGCATGGGGACCGGACCGCAGCCGGTCTACCCCGACCGGCCGGGCAGCTACGGCCCCCGCCCGCCGGCGCCGCCGGCCGGGCCGCCCGCTGGGCCGCCCCCCGGTTACTACGGGCCCGGCCCGGACGCCTACGGCCAGGAGCATTACCGTCAGGAGCCGTACCGTTCGGACCCGGGCCAGCAGCCTGGCCCGGGTTACGGTGCGGGCCCCGGATATCGCGCGGACCGCGGCTACGACCCTGGCTACGACCGGGGCCCCGGCTATGACCAGGACCCCGGGTACGGTCCGCCCCGCGGTTACCCCGGCGACTCCGGGTACGGCCGCGGTGAGCAGCCCTACTCGTCCGCCGGCTACGACGCCGCGCCGCCCTACGACACGGGTCAGCCCTACGACACGGGTCAGCCCTACGACACCGGTCAGCCCTACGACACCGGTCAGCCCTACGCGCCGACCCCCTATGGCGGCTACCAGCCGGATCAGGGCTACGGGGCACCGCCGCCCCCGCCCCCGCCCGGCTACTCCGGCCCGCATGGCCGGCCGGGCCCGCGCGGACCGCAAGGCCCGCCGCCTCAGGGGCCGCCCCGGCCGGGTCGCCGGCGGCCCGGAAACCCATCTGTCCACGACGGCACGGGACCGCTCCCCTCGGTCCCCTCCTACGGCGGTGATGAACGACGATGATCTCCAATTCGGGGATGAACCCGGGCGCGGTCCCCGCCGCCCCGGCCATCATGCGGATCGGGGCGGCCCGGCTCACCGCCGGGCTCGACCACTACCCGCGGCTCGATCTGGAGGCCCACCGGGATCTGTTCGGTCGGCTGCCGAGACTGTCCGACGGCGACATCATCGCCATGGCCCACCAGGTCGACCTGCGCGGCCACGGCGGGGCGGCGTTCCCGTTCGCCCGCAAGCTGAAGGCGGTCGTGGACGCGGCGGCCAGCAAGGACGAGTCCACGATCGTGGTGGTCAACGCCACCGAAGGCGAGCCCGGCAGCTTCAAGGACAAGATGCTGCTGATGCGGTCGCCGTACCTCATCCTCAGCGGGGCCGCGCTGGCCGCCGAGGCCATCGGGGCCGAAGAGATCGTCATCGGGGTGGCCGGCAACGAACTGGCCAACCGGTCGCTGGAAGCCGCGGTGGCGGCCGAGCCGGGCCTGCGTGATCTGGTCCGCATCGTCGAGGTGCCGGACCGCTTCATCTCCGGGGAGAGCGGCGCGCTGGTCCGGGCCATCAACGGCAAGACGCCGATCCCGCCCGGCCGCAAGACGCTGGCCGCCGAGAGCGGCGTGTACGGGCTGCCCACCCTGCTGTCCAACGCCGAGACCTACGCCCAGCTGGCCGTGCTGGCCCTGCTCGGGCCGGAGCGCTACGCGTCGGTGGGCATGCCCGAGGAGCCCGGCACGGTCCTGCTCAGCGTGAGCGGCTCGGCCGCGCGCCCGGCCGTGGTCGAGGTCCCGACCGGGGTACCGCTGGGCTCGGTGCTGGACATCTGCCAGGCCCCGGCCGGGGACGGGGTGCTGGTCGGCGGCTACCACGGCATGTGGCTGCCCGCCGAGAACGCCTACGTGGTGCCGGTGTCCCGGTCGGGTCTGGAGGCGGTGGGCGGCACGCTCGGCGCGGGCATCGTGCTGCCGCTGGGCGACGGGACCTGCCCACTGGGCGAGGTGTCGCGGATCGCCAGCTACCTGGCTGGCGAGTCGGCCGGCCAGTGCGGGCCGTGCAAGCTGGGTCTGCCCCGGATCGCCCGGGCCCTGGCCGCCATCATCGACGGTTCCGGCGGCATCGAGGCCCTGGACGTGGCGCGGCGATCGTCGGCCGCGGTGTCCGGGCGCGGGGCCTGCGCCCACCCCGACGGCACCACGCGGTTCGTGCTGTCGGCGCTGGACGTGTTCACCGAGGACCTGGCCGCGCACGTGTTCCACTCCTCCTGCGGCCGCCCGGTCCGCGGCGTGCTGCCGCTGCCCACCGGCCCCGAGGTCCAGGCCCAGCAGCGGCTGGTGGTGGACTGGACGCGCTGCGAGGGCCACGGCCTGTGCGCCCACCTGGTGCCGGAGATCGTGCACCTGGACAGCACCGGCTACCCGGTGATGCTGGACATCCCGGTGCCGGACTGGCTGGAGAGGGACGCCCAGCAGGCGGTGGACATGTGCCCGGCGCTGGCGCTGCGGCTGACCAGCAAGCCGGCCAAGGGAAATCGCGGCCCGGCGCCGGTGCCGCTGCCCATGCCGACCGGCCGGACCGCGCTGATCGGCGGCTCGCCGTCCGGCCCGGGTGGTGGTCGCGGTGGCGGCCCCCGGCAGATCACCGCCGGCTGACCCAGCGGCCTGGGCTCACCGGTTGGGCACGGCTTCGACGGTGTCGCCTACCGGGCGGAGCGGGTTGCTGGAAGGATCGTCCAGCACCTGCCCGAACGAGGCGAACTGCGTGGAACCCCCGCCGTCCAGGTTCATCGCGTCGGCCGCCCCGAGGGAGCGCATGAGCGCGGCCTCCTCGGTGAGGGTCATGCCCTCGCTCACACCAGCGATCCCATCGACGGTCGCCACCAGGATCCGGCCCTGGCGGTCCACCCCGATCATGGTCCGGGCGTGACGGTAGGCGCTGAAGGTGTAGTCGCTGCGATCCCGCGGGTCGAGCACGCCCTCGGCGACCGCGTCAATGGCGGGCCGGCCGTTCTGCAGCAGGAGCGGGCCGGCACTGGTCACGGTCGTGGCCGGGGTCAGCTGAAGCGGCTGGCCGGCCCCGGTCCGGAGCCGCTCGCTGACCGACAGCCGGGCGCCGACCTTCGCGTGGGACGCGAGCCAGGCCTCGTCGGTGCCGATGGCCTGCACGGCCCAGTCGCCGGCCGGGAGCGTGCCGCCCGGGGTTCCGGCCGACACGACGCGGCCCTGCGGATCAACGACGACCTGGAGGGCGGGACCTGAGCTCGGCGCCGGCGGCAGCGCCGCCCCGAACTGCGGGGTGAAGACGACGATGTCGTTGGATCCGGTGCAGACCGTGTTCTGCCGGGGCTCGTCGGTGGGAGCGAAGCCGGCCACCCCACAGTCCTCGGCGATGCCGGGAAGCCGGTTGACGCCCAGGACCCGGGCCGATGAGCCGCCCGGGGCCTGCAGCACGGCCGACGACGACACGTTCAGGACGCGCAGCCGATTCTGGCCGCCGAAGACGGCCGCGGCCCGGTCGCCGTCAGCGAGCGACTCCACGACACCGCCTTGAGCCGACAGCCCGGTGTCCACCCCGCCGGCGTAGGTGACGGCCGGAGCGTCGATTGTGAAGAAACCACCGTTGGTGGCGACGACCGAACCGAGCGCGGCCGATGCCGCCTGGGCGGTCGTCCGGCTCGCGATCGCCGGCCCGTGCGAGGCGAACACCCGGCCGTCGAACGTGCGGGGGTCGATGACGGCGACATGCACCAGTTCGGCGTCGGGGGCCGGGGCCGGGTCGAAGCCCGTCCACTCAACCTCGGGGGCGAACCCGTCGGCGGTCAGCTCGGAAGCGACCGGGCTGGCGTCGGCCTGAGTGGCGAACTGCCCGACGCGGACCCGCACTCCCATCACCCCGTGCGGGTCATCGGTGTAGGCGGGCCAGGGCAGCTCGGCCGCTGACGGCGCAAATCCGTCGGCGACCAGCGCCGCCTCGGTGCTGCGGGCCCAGGCGGGGCGGCCCGCCTCGGCCTCCTCGCCGGTCCCGTCGAACGGGCTCCTGGCCGGGGCCTGGATCGTGATCGTCCAGTAGGGGTGGGCGGCCGGATCGGTGTACTTGCCGCTGAGCAGGGTCACCCCCCGCACCGGCGACGAGGAGGTCCAGGCGATGTGCGAAATAAACGCCGTCGAATCCGTTGACGGCGGCGCGATGCCGGAAGCGTGCCGCGCAGCACCACCCTGCGCTTGGGCGCCCGCGCCCGTCCCCAACGCCGTGACCACGGCCGCGGCCGCCACGACAGCCGCACGACGATACGACGGTCCTCGCATCACTCGCCTCCTGGCTTCACTCTGTTTCGCGCAATGGCGCCCACGAAGCTACGGAAACCATAAAACAATCGTGCGAACCGATCCTGGCCCGGCCATGACAACTCAGGGAACACAAGGACCCCGCCCGCACCGCGGACGGGGTCCCACCTGGCGTAGCTAAGGCAGCTTCCAGCTCTGGTTGGCCGTGCCGGCGCAGGACCAGATCTGGGCCTGGGTGCCTTGTGTGGTCGACCAGCCGGTGTCGTCCAGGCACTTGCCGGACGCGGGGTTGAGCAGCGAGCCGTTGGACTGCGGCTGCCAGACCTGGGCCCCGGTGCCGTTGCAGTCGTACAGATCCACAGTGGTGCCGTTGGCGGTTCCGGCCGCGTTCACGTCCAGACACTTGCCCAGGGTCTGCAGGGTGCCATTGCTGCCCACGGTCCACTGCTGGGCATTGCTGCCGTTGCAGGTGTAGACCTGGACCGGGTTGAAGTTGGCGGTCGAGGCGGCCTTGTCGTCCAGGCACAGGCCGCCGTAGCCGGTGATCGCCCCGGTGGTCGCGGTGGACCCGCCGCCGGAGCCGCCGGAGCCGCCTCCAGTGCCACCGCCCGAACCGCTGCTGCCGCCGGTGATTTCGTTGAAGGTCTTGGAGTAGGCGTACCCGGCCGGCTTGTCGTAGCCGTCGACCTCCCAGAACGACAGCTCGCCGACGCCGTTGGCGGCGGCGAAGCTCTCCAGCGTCGACGCGTCGGAGGTGGAGAAGAACTCGTTGTCGTCGTTCTGGCCCGCGATCGGGGTCAGCCCCATCATCGCGTAGGCCTGCGCGCTGGAGATGCCGTACAGGCTGGCCAGCTGGCTCGCGGTCGCCTTGGCCGCGGACAGCGCGTCGTTGAGCGCGTTCTGCCCGTTGCCGAAGTCCATGGTCATGATGTTGACCAGGCTGACCTTGACGCCCTGAGCCTTGGCGTCCTTCAGCACGTTGAGCTGGCCCGACGGCAGGCCGCCCGGCCCCACCCCCAGGGTGAAGTCGACCTGGACCGAGGGGTTCTGGGCCTGGAGAGCGGCCAGGGCCTGGTCGCGCCGGGTGGTCGCCGCCGTGTCGGACAGGACTCCGGACTCGATGTCGAAGTCGAGCCGGTTGACCCCGTAGGTGTTGACCACGTTGGCGTAGGCGGCCGTCAGTGACGAGACGTTTGTGCAGGTCTGGGCGATCTCACCGCCGGATTCGCCGCCGAACGAGATGATGACGTTGCCGCCCGCGCTCTTCAGCGAATTGATCTGCGAGGTGAACGACCCGACCGATTCGCCGCCGTCTTCCCACTGCGGCGTGCAGCCGGACTGGGGGATGAGGAAGGCCAGCGTGTAGTACTTCAGGCCGGTGGCGCTCAGGTCCGACGCCATGTCGCCCGCGTCGCCGTTGTCGATCTGCAGATAGGGCGCGGCGTAGCGGGCCGGGTAGCCGTTCGCCGCGGTGGCCTGGCTGGCGGCCAGCCTGGTGCCGACGTCGCCAGAGTGCCCGGCGTGGGTGGCGAACAGCACGCCGCCCGTGGCCAGCGCGGCCGCCGTGACCACCGCCGCGCCAATCCGAGGGGCAGGGAGGAACGAACGCATAGAGGACTACCGCTTTCTGGAAAGTCGTCTTGTCCCGCCCGCTCCACCGGGGGCTCACCGCTTGGTCCGGGTGGTCCCGATCCCGTGACGCAACGGCAAGTGTTAAGAAACCTTACTGAAACCAAAGCCACCCGTGCGGCCAATCGGGCTAGTTGAGGCAATTGGGTTTCAGCGGTCGCCGTCCGGCCCGGCTGCGCGGCGATCAGCGCCGGAAATGTGTGCGGAAAACGTCGTCAGAGCAGCAGTTATTGCACACATTTCCGGGGAGCCGGCGTAGCGGGGGAGCTGGTGCAGCGGGGGAGCTGGCGCAGCGGGGGGAGCTGGCGTAGCGGGGGAGCTGGCGTAGCGGGGAGAAGCTAGGAGTCGGGGAACTGGACGTCGATCTGGAACTCGGGGCCGGGACCAGGCTCGATGAGCAGGGTGCCGACGTTGCCGGCGGCGGCGATGTCGCCCTGGGCTGGGCGCAGCACTTGCACGGCAGACGCCGGCGCGGTGACCCGGACCGTGCTCGCGGGGGCCCGCATGGACAACCGGGCCTCGGACTTGGCCTTGCGGATGGCGCTGATCACCGCGGCCGCGGCCGTGACGACGGCGGGGTCTGCGGCCGCCCCCGCCGCCGCCCCCAGGGCCGGGGCCTCCGGCCACGGGCTGGTGTGGACCGAGTCGTCGTGCCACCAGGACCAGGCTTCCTCGGTGCAGAACGGCAGGAACGGCGCGAACAGCCGGAGCAGCACGGACAGGGCCGAGCGCAGGGCCAGCCGGGCCGACTCGGCCGCGGCGTCCCCGGACCCGGGGCCAGCCCCGGGGCCGGCCGGACCATCGTCCCCGTAGGCCCGCTGCTTGACCAGCTCCAGGTAGTCGTCGCAGAACGACCAGAAGAACCGCTCGGTGACCTCCAGCGCGCTGGTGTACTCGAAGCCGGCCAGGGCCGCGGTGGCCCGGGCCACCACCTCGTCGAGGGCGGCCAGCATGGCCCGGTCCAGGGTCTCGGTGACCTCGGCACCCGCGGCCGGCTCGGGGAACCCGAGCACGAACCGGCTGGCGTTGACGATCTTGGTGGCCAGCCGGCGGCCCACCTTCATCTGGCCCTGGTCGAAGGCGGTGTCGGCACCGGGGCGGCCGCCCGCCGCCCAGTACCGCACGGCGTCCGAGCCGAACTGCTCCAGCAGGCCGATCGGCGTGACCACGTTGCCCTTGGACTTGCTCATCTTCTTGCGGTCCGGGTCGAGGATGAAGCCGGACAGGGCCACGTGCCGCCACGGCAGCGTGCCCGAGCCCAGCTCGGCCCGCAGCACGGTCGAGAACAGCCAGGTGCGGATGATGTCGTGGGCCTGCGGGCGCAGGTCCATGGGGTAGGTCAGGGCGTAGCGTTCCTCGTCCTCGGCCCAGCCGCACACGATCTGCGGGGTCAGCGACGAGGTCGCCCAGGTGTCCATGACGTCCGGGTCGGCGGTGAAGCCGCCCGGACGGCCCCGCTGGTCCTCGGCGTAACCGGGCGCGGTGGCCGAGGACGGGTCGACCGGCAGCGTGTCCGGGGCGGCCAGGATCGGCGCGCCGTAGTCCGGCTCGGCCACCTCGTCGAGCGGATACCAGACCGGGAACGGGACGCCGAAGAACCGCTGCCGGCTGATCAGCCAGTCGCTGTTCAGGCCGCGCACCCAGTCGTCGTAGCGGGTCTTCATGTAGGCCGGGTGCCACCGCAGCTCGGCGCCCCGCCGCAGCAGCGCGTCCCGGTGCTCGACCGACCGGATGAACCACTGCCGGCTGGACACGATCTCCAGCGGCTTGTCGCCCTTCTCGTAGAACTTCACCGGCCGCCGCACCGGCCGCGGGTCGCCTTCCAGGTCGCCGGACTCCCGCAGCAGTTCCACCACCCGCTCCCGGGCGGTGAACACCGTGGCCCCGGTCAGCTGGCGGTAGGCGGCGCGCCCGGCCGGGTCGTCCAGCCCGGCGGGCGGGGTGTCCAGAATGCGCCCGTCGCGGCCGATGATCGTCCGGTTCGGCAGCTTCAGCTCCCGCCACCACTGGACGTCGGCCAGGTCGCCGAAGGTGCAGCACATGGCGATGCCCGCGCCACGATCGCGTTCGGCGGCCGGATGGGCCAGGATCGGCACCGGGACCCCGAACACCGGCGAGACTGCCTGGTGGCCGAACAGCGGCTGATACCGCTCGTCGTCGGGATGGGCGATCAGGGCCACGCAGGCGGGCAGCAGCTCCGGCCGGGTGGTCTCGATGTCGACTCCGCCCCCGGTGGGCAGGTGGAACCGGATCCGGTGCCAGGCCCCCGGGTGCTCCCGGTCCTCCAGTTCGGCCTGGGCCACCGCGGTGCGGAACCCGACGTCCCACAGGGTGGGCGCCTCGGCCTGGTAGGCCTGGCCCTGGGCCAGCAGCTGCAGGAACCCCAGCTGGGACAGGCGCTGGGCCCGCGGTCCGATCGTGGTGTAGGTCATCGACCAGTCGACCGACAGGCCGAGCCGGCGCCACAGCCGCTCGAAGGCCTGCTCGTCCTCGGCGGCCAGGGTCTCGCACAGCTCGACGAAGTTCCGGCGCGAGATGTCCACCGCGCGCTGGCCCTTGGCCGCTTGTGCCGCGGGCACGGCGAAGGCCGGGTCGTAGGGCAGCGAGGGGTCGCAGCGCACGCCGTAGTAGTTCTGCACCCGGCGCTCGGTCGGCAGCCCGTTGTCGTCCCAGCCCATCGGGTAGAACACGTGCTTACCGGTCATCCGCTGGAACCGGGCCACGATGTCGGTGTGGGTGTAGGAGAACACGTGCCCCACGTGCAGCGACCCGCTCACCGTGGGCGGCGGCGTGTCGATCGAGAACACCTCGGCCCGGTCGGCCGACTTCGGGAACCGGTACAGCCCGGCTTCGTCCCATACCCGCGCCCACTTGACGTCGATGCCGTCCAGTGACGGCCGGCCGGGCACGGTGGGCGTGGTCTCGGGCAACGTTCTCGGCTCCTCGGGCGGACAGGGCGAACTTCAACATTAGCGTTCCGGGGCTCCGGCCCCGGGCCGCGCCGGGCTGCTGGGGCGCCAGGGCCGCGACGTTAAAACATTAAAAGGAAACGCGGGGTCGCGGTCAGCATAAAACCGGCCGTGACCTCGCGTAAAAGGATTTAACCCACGTACCAGTAGAAGGGCCCGTGGTGGCTGGCGGCCAGCGCGATCAGTACCACGAAGATCAGTACGTCGACGATGCCCAGCACCACGTCGGCCCAGGCCAGGCCGTGGTGACCCGCGCCCCGGCGGGCCGGCTGACTGTCCCGCACATTCGTTCCTCCGCTCGTCGAATGCTGAACGAGCGCCGGTAGGCCCGCCAATTTTCGGGCCATGCGAACAAGGTCAAATTTTTACTTTTAAATACACATCCCGGAGTGGCCGGCCCGGCCGGCGGCCCGAACCAGGGCGGTCCCGCCGGCCGCGTGTGACGCATCCCCGATTGCGCGGGCGGCCAGCAAGTCGTCTACTGGTAAGGGCTAGCTAGCCGCCGCCTCGGAGACGGGGAACCGAAGATGCCGATGTCAGAGTATGAGGAACGCCGCTGGCGTGAGCTGGAAGCTCAGCTCGCCCAGGAGCGGCGGCTGGTCGCTCTCGCGCGCCGCGTGGGGTCGGTTCGCACCGAGCCCCGCAGCCCGGTCCGGCCGCGCACGCGGGCCAGAATCCCGGCCCGCACCTACTTCCTGTGGGCTCTCGGTGGCTCGCTCGGCCTGATCCTCGTCCTGATCGGCGCCCTCACCCACAACGCGCTGATCAACACGGCCGGGATCATCGTCCTGACCGGATCGCTGGTGCTGGTCGGGGTGGCCCTGATCGCGGTCGGGCTCAACCGCTCCCGGCGCGAGCACGCCGACGACCGGGAGTGGCAGGCCCCGCCCCCGCGCCTGTAGGGGCCCGCGCCATGCGGGTCGGGCTGCACGCTCTGGGTATCGGCCCCGGCGCCCGCCCAGAGGTCATGCGCGCGGTCGCCACCGCGGCCGAGACAGCGGGCTTCGCCACCTTGTGGTCGGGCGAGCACGTGGTGCTGGTGGACCGGCCGGACTCGCGTTACCCGTACGCGGCCGACGGCCGCATCGCCGTGCCCGCGGCGGCCGACTGGCTGGATCCGCTGCTCGGGCTGGGCTACCTGGCCGCCGTGACGACCCGGATCGGCCTGGCCACCGGCGTGCTGCTGCTGCCCGAGCACAACCCGGTGATCGTGGCCAAACAGGCCGCGACCCTGGACGTGCTGTCCGGCGGCCGGCTCACGCTGGGCGTGGGCATCGGCTGGTCGGCCGAGGAGTTCGCCGCCCTGGGCGTCCCGTTCGGCCGGCGCGGCCGGCGCACCGAGGAGTACCTGGCCGCCATGCGCACGCTCTGGGCCGAGGATGTCGCCTCGTTCCACGGCGAGTTCACCAGCTTCGAGGCCGTCCGGGTCAACCCCAGGCCGGTGCGCGGCCGGCGCCTCCCGGTGGTGATCGGGGGCAACGGCGACCGAGCCCTGGAGCGGGTGGCGGCCTGCGGGGACGGCTGGTACGGCTTCAACGTGCCCGCCGCGGCCGTGCCCGAGCGGGTCACGGCGCTGGCCGCGCGCTGTCAGCGGCACGGCCGCGAGCTGGGCGAGCTGATCGTGGCGGTGGCCGTGGCCGACGGCTCGCCCGGCCTGCTGCCCGAGCTGGGCCGGCTCGGCGTGACCGAGTACGTCGTGGTGGCGACGCCACCGGATGAGCCGTCGGCCGCCACCGCCTGGGTGGCCGGGCTGGCCGCCGAGTGGGGCGTCACCCCTGACGGGCCGCTGGCAGCCGCCCGCTGATCGTGGTGCCCTGGCCCGGACAGTGCTGGCTCGAATAGGGAGGAAAACCAATGAGTACTCAATTGCGCAGCCTGCTGGCCGGCAACTTCGATCAGCTGCGGTATGAGCCCACCGCCAAACGGATCCGGGCCAAGCTCGCGGGCCGGACCGTGGCCGACACCACCGGGGCCGCGCTGGTGTGGGAGCCGCGCCGGGTGGTGCCGTCCTACGCGGTGCCCCGGTCCGACGTGCGCGGCGACCTGGTGCCGGCGTCGATCGATGATGCTGCCGGACCCACCGGGGCCGGCTTTTCCCTGCCCGACGTGACCAATCTGCTGGTGCTGGATCCGCGGATCCCGTTCGCCATCCACACCACCGAAGGCCTGGCCGTCGACCTGGACGCGGCCGGCCAGCACCGGCCCGCGGCCGGGTTCCTGCCCGGCGACCCGGACCTGGCCGGCCTGGTCGTGCTGGATTTCGCGGCGTTCGATGCCTGGTACGAGGAGGACGAGCGCAACGTCGCCCATCCGCGCGATCCGTTCCACCGCGTCGACGTGCTGCCCAGCTCGCGCCGGGTGCGCCTGGAACTGGACGGCCAGGTGCTGGCGGACAGCTCCCGGCCAATGCTGCTGTTCGAGACCATGCTGCCCACCCGGTACTACCTGCCGCGGGCGGACGTGACCGCCGAGCTGACCGCCAGCCCGACCCGGACCTGGTGCGCCTACAAGGGCCAGGCTTCGTACTTCTCGGTCACCGTGGCCGGCCGGCCAGTATCCGACCTGGCCTGGACCTACGAGGACCCACGGCACGACGCCACCCAGGTCCGCGACCTGATCGCGTTCTTCGACGAACGGATCGACGTCATCGTGGACGGCAAGCCCCAGCCGCGCCCGGTCACCCCCTGGTCGGACGGCTGACGAGGCGGCCCGGTCATGAGGTGATGAAGTCGCGGCCGTGTAGGAAGGCCGTAGCCCGGGCCTGCGGCTGGGGCACGTGCATTTGAAGCAATTCGGCCTGTCGGCTCGGGGCTGGGTCATATTGCCGTAGACCCGCGTGAGGCTCATTGGCCTCCGGTTCGTCCTGGCCGGGGTCATCGAAAGCGCGGGGCCAGAATAATTGCTTTTGCTAAACCAACTGCCGACCGCCCGCAAGCCGCTCCCTGCTTTGGCTCCCGAAATGGGGCAGCGGGATGCGAAACGCAACCCGCAGGCCACAAGATGCTCTGTGACCTGCGGATCAGTCGGTCGGGCGGGGAGTTTCATACACCATCTGAACGGGCGTGGTCCTTCCAGCCCAAAGTGGCCTCGAGGTCCTTGCGCAATGAGTCCAACGAGGACCATCATGTTGTCCACTGTCACCGCGTCCTTTTTGTCAAAATTTGAATCGATGCGGTGGTCGCCGCGAGTGGGGGGGCGGGGACCTCAGTTCTGTCACCTCATTTCGTGCGCCATGCCCATGAACGTGACTGCCGTCGAGTCGCTCGATCGGCACCAGGTTCTAGCTAGCGGTCGCCACCCAAGGAGGGGTTCAGATGACCGAAGTGGGGAAAGTCGTGGCTCGAACGGGGCGAAGAGCCCTGAGATCGTTGCCGGCCCTGGTTCTGATTGCCGGTACCGGTGCGCTGTTGCCGCTTGGCACCGCAGCGGCGAACGCGTCACCGATGCACGCACGCCACACTCTCGCTGTGGCTACCAAAGGCTCCGATAGCGGCAACTGCCGGTGGAGGCCCTGCAAGACGCTCGGTCACGCCCTCACCCAGGCTGGCCCGAACGACAAGATCGTTATCTATCCGGGCATCTACCCCGAGTCGGCCAACGCCAATGTCGTCAAGCCGGGCCTTACTGGCCTCACGATCAAATCCATCGGGTCGGCGGCTCGCACGGTCATTGACGCCACCGGCAACGCCAACGGCATCCTCATCCAGGCGAGCGGGGTGTCGGTCACCGGGCTCACCGTGAAGAACGCCAACCTGGAGGGCATCTTGGCCGAGCCTCCGGTGAGTTCCTGGCCCAAGGGACCCACCTCGGCTCCGGCCAATATCTCGCACGTGACGATCGCTGGCAATGCCGTTGTCCACAACGACCGGGCCTACAACACGAGCCTGCCGCCCGACGCAGCCTGCCCCAGTTCGCGTACGGACGCCGACGACTGCGGCGAGGGCCTCCACCTCCTCGGAGTGAGCTGGTCCAAGGTGATCGGCAACAACGTGTCCCACAACGTAGGGGGCATCCTTGTCAGCGACGGTGGCTTCGGGATCTCAGTCGGCCCCGCAGCGCACAACCTGATCGCCTACAACCGGTCCACGGACAACGCTTTCGACTGCGGCGTCACCCTGCCCGGCCACGACCCTCGCGCGGTCGCCACGACCGGCCCGAACACCGGCAAGCCCCAGCCCAACCTGGCCGGAGTGTATGGCAATCAGATCGTCCACAATGTCTCGACGGGTAACGGCGCCGCCGGGCTGCTCGACGCCACGCCCTACCCGGGGACCGGCTCATACGACAATCTCTTCGCCGACAACGTTGCGAGCGGCAACGGGAACGCCGGCTTCGTCCTCCATAGCCATGCGCCTCTGCAGGACGTCAGCGGCCTCGTCGTGGTCGGGAACCGGATCGGGCAGAACAACCTGGCCGGCGACCCCGATACCGGCGTAATGCCTACCACAGGGGTCATGCTGCTCTCGGTTGCGGTGCCGACGAGGATTGTCGTCGCGGGCAACACGATCTTCCACAACGTAAATGGAGTGGCGTTCAACAGCAACATCACCGTGGTCGGTCACAACCGGTTTGCCCACGTGACCAACCATTACTTCCGCTACACTCCGCCGGCCCCGTAAGAGACCACCGTCTCCAAGTCAGAATGCACGGCCAGGGGGCCGGGTAGGCGATTTCCAGCCACTCGGCCCCTTGGCCGTCCTCGCTCACAGATGACCAATCGCACCCTGTCGTGGTCGCACCACACCGTCCCAGAACCGCGAGTGACGGACACCAACAGCCCTTCGAGTGACGTTACAAGGAAGGCTAATCTCGAACGGTGTTTCCCGAGGCGGGGATAGCCGGTCCCGGTGATCTTGTTCGGCGCCGAGCGGTCGGCCACCGGCTGGGCCGAGGTCAGCGAGGTCTTCCGCTGGCTGTCCACCCACCTGTCCCAGGGCGAGTTGCGGGTCGAAGTCCTCGCCGCCGACGTCCGGGGCGACCTGGCCTACACCGTGGCGTACGAGCACACCACCGTCTCGTTCGACGGCGGCCCGCGCCGCTACGTCCGCCTGCGCGTCACCCACCTGTTCCGTCGCGAGGACGGCGCCTGGAAGATCGTCCACCGCCACGGCGACGGCCCGTCGGCCGACCCCGGCTCCTAGCCAATGACGTGCCAACCGGCCGGCCGGTTGGCACGGCCACTGGCCGGGCGGGCTTGCCGTGCGCGGCTCTGGCATGTACTTTCCTAGTGGAAAGTACATGCCAGAGGAGCCTGAATGCGCGATGTGGCAAGCGACCCGGCCGCGCTGGAGCGGCTGCGGGTGCAGCGGAGCCGGCTGGCGGACCGGATGCGGCCGCCGTGGTGGTACCTGACCGGTTCCGCCATCTTGTGGGCGGTGCTCTTCGCGGGCCCCTTCATCTTGAAGTACCTTCTCCACGGGGTTCCCACCTGGCCCAGCCTGATCGGCACAGCGGCGGCGCTCTGCCTGCTCCGCCTGATGCCGTGGGCCCTGGCCCGGGCCACCGGCCTGGAGGTGCGCCTCCGGAACCTCCACTATCGCCCGGGCCGTCCCGCACTGATCGCGATGATCGTGGTGCTGTTCGCCGCCGGCGAGACCGAGACCTTCCTGCTTCGCCACGGCCTGCTCGCGGCCACGATCGTCGTCGCGGCCCTCGCGGTCGCGGCGCAGGTGGCCCTCCTGCAGGCCCGGCTGCGGGGGATCCGCCAGGAACTGCGAGCCGGGGGAGGGGCGGCGTGACCGCCCAGCCGGACCCGCTCATTCACCCGATCACCCGGCTGTCGATCTGCGGGCTGCTGGCGGCGGGCGCGAACTGGGTCGAGTTCGCGGCGCTGCGCGACGCGGCCGGGATCAGCGACTCGGTGCTGTCGAAACAGTCCCGCGTGCTCGAAGACGCCGGGTACGTGGAAGTCCGCAAGGGCGCGGTCGGCCGGCGGCCGCGCACGTGGTTCCGGCTCACCGCCGAAGGCCGCCAGGCGGTGCAGGGCCATCTGGCCTGGCTGGCCCAGCTGGAGGAGGCCGTCTCGGCCGGCACCCGCGACGCGCAGCAGGCAATTTCCCTCCCCGACGATCGC
>DASXMW010000150.1:0-36800 GCA_036495425.1 Streptosporangiaceae bacterium
CCCGGCCGCCACCCGCAGTCGACCGCGATCTTCCTGTACTTCCTCGGCCCCGAAGGGTTCACCTACGAGTACTCGTTCGGGGTGCGCCGGATCGAGGACGACACGACCTGGACGCCGCGCACGTTCGACCCGGACGAGCCCGGCTCGATCGACATGTGGCTGGGCCCGACCAAGCGGGTCTCGTCCCAGCGTCAGCTGACCGACCCGGCCCCGGACCCGGCCGCGTCGCCGCCGCCGGCCCCGTCATCCCCGCCCCAGGCATCCCCGTCACCCGAGCCCGTCGGAGGCCGCACCCGATGACCACCACCGAACTGGCCCCGTCCTACCTGGACGTGGCCGGAGTCCGCACGGCCGTGATCGACACCGGCCTGCCGTTCGGCGACACCCCGGCCGCCCCGCCCGTGCTGATGCTGCACGGCTCCGGGCCCGGGGTGACCGCGCTGGCCAACTGGCGCCCGGTCATCCCCGCTCTGAGCACCAGCCGCCGGGTCATCGCCCCGGACCAGCTGGGCTTCGGCGGCACCGCCACCGGTGAGCCGCGCACCTACGGCCGGGCCGCCTGGACCGGGCACGCGCTGGCCCTGCTGGACACGCTCGGCCTGGACACCGTGGACATCATCGGCAACTCCATGGGCGGGGCGATCGCGCTGTCCATCGCGGCCGCGCGGCCCGGGGCGGTGCGCCGCATCGTGACCATGGGCTCGATGGGCGTGGCCATGGCCCTGCCCTACGGCCTGAACGAGATCTGGGGCTACAGCCCCGGGACCGAGCAGATGCGCCACATCATCGGCCTGTTCGCGCACAATCGGGCCCTGATCACCGACGAGCTGGTCGGGCTGCGCTACCAGGCCAGCCTCAACCCGCCCGTCCGCGACTCCTGGGCCGCCATGTTCCCCGAGCCCCGCCAGCGCTGGGTCGACGACCTGGCCCTGGCCGGAACCGAGCTGGCCGCCATCGGCCAGCCCGTCCTCCTGGTCCACGGCCGCGACGACCAGGTGGTTCCCTGGCGCGTCTCGTCGGCTCAGCTCATCGACCTGCTCCCGGACGCCCGGCTGCACGTCCTGGCCAACTGCGGCCACTGGACCATGATCGAGAAGACCCAGGACTTCCTCACCGCCGTCGAGCCCTTCCTGGCCCCCGAATAGCCAACCCGCGACCCCGCTCACCGTGAGCAGCCCGGCCCGCCTCCCAGCCCGGCCGCCCGCGGTCTTGCCGGGCGGGCGCGGGGCGGTTAAATTGATGCGTATCGTCGATACGCATCAATAGGAGATCGTGAAGGCCGTTACAAGCCTGGACGTGGCCCGGGCCGCCGGCGTATCCCAGAGCACGGTGTCATACGTGATGAGCGGCAACCGGCCCATCTCGCCGGAGACGCGGGACCGGGTCCTCGCCGCGATGGACCAGCTCAGGTACCAGCCGCATGCCGGCGCGCGGGCGCTCGCGGGTCGGCGTACCAACGTGATCGGGTTGGTCGTCCCGTTCCGGGTCGCCGACCCATCCGGGGCGTTCCCGTTCATTCAGACCATCGCTGAGGTGGCACGGACCCGCGATTACGACGTGCTGCTCATCACCGCTGATGAGGGGCCGGCCGGGCTGGAGCGCCTGGCCGGGCGGGCACTGTGCGACGGGATCGTGCTGATGGCCGTTGAGGCCGACGACGAGCGCGTCCCGGTCGCCGCGGCACTCGAGGTGCCGGTGGTGCTGGTCGGCATTCCCGACGACCCGGCCGGTCTGTACTGCGTCGACCTCGACTTTGCTCAGGCCGCCCGCACCGCCGTCCAGGAGCTGGCCCGCACCGGCCACGACCGGGTGACAGTCACTGGCTACCCCGCCGCCCTGACCAAGCGGCGAATCAACTTCGTGCACCGCTTCATCGACTCAGCGCAGGAAAGCGCCCGGCGACTCGGTCTACCGCTCCAGGTGCTCGCCCCGGCCGAACCGGGACGCGAGGGAGCCGCGGCGGCCGTTGACCGTCTGCTGGCGGGGGAACGCGGCCAGCGGCACGGATTGATCGTGCCGCAATCCGAACTCATCCAGCCGGTCTTGCACGCGCTGGCGGCGCGGGGCGTCGCGCCAGGACGCGACCTGACCGTCATCGGTCACTGCACGGACGAGGCCGCGGAGAAGTACGAGCCGGCGGTGAGCAACGTCTCGCATGAACCCCGCGGCGTTTCCCAGCAGGCCACGGAGACACTCTTCTGGCTGCTCGATCCGGTCCCGGGTGTGCCGCCCCCGCGGGTGAGCCTGGTTCCGGCCACGCTGACCCACCGTTCGACCACGATGGGCATCTTGAGAATGGATCAGCAGTGACAGCACCGGGCATCATCCGCGTGACGGTCTGGGGCGAGAACCGCCACGAGCAGATCGAAGAGCACGTAGCGAAGATCTACCCGCAAGGCATGCACAGCGCCATCGCCGAAGGTATCCGGGAGAACCTGGGCGACGGCTGCACCGTGCGTACGGTCACCCTCGACGACCCCGAGCATGGCCTGACCGACGAGGTGCTGGAACAGACCGACGTGCTCACCTGGTGGGGGCATGCCGCCCACGCCGAGGTGCGCGACGAGGTGGTTGAGCGCGTGCACCGCCATGTCCTGTCCGGGATGGGCCTGGTGGTGCTGCACTCCGGGCACTGGTCCAAGATCTTCATGAAGCTGATGGGGACGACCTGCACGCTGCGGTGGCGGGCTGAGCATGACCGCGAGCTGGTCTGGACGGTCAACCCGACCCACCCGATCGCTCACGGCGTACCGCATCCGCTGATCATTGAAGAAGACGAGATGTACGGGGAGTTCTTCGACATCCCGGCCCCGGACGAGCTGGTGTTCATCAGCACCTTCACCGGCGGCGAGGCCTTCCGCAGCGGCTGCACCTTCCGCCGGGGCCGCGGCAAGATCTTCTATTTCCGGCCCGGTGACCAGGACTATCCCACCTACCACCACAAAGACGTCAGGCGGGTCATCGCCAATGGGGTCACCTGGGCCAGGAGCGACCAGCCGGAACGCAGCGTCCCGACCCTGCTGCGCTACGAAACCGACGACTTCTTCAACGGCCGCTCCTACACCGGCCCCCTGAAGTGAGCTTCCGGCCGGTCGCCAGCGAGCCCGGAAATCCCCTCCGTGTCGTACTGGTCGGCGCGGGCCATATGGGCCAGAACTGGCTCACCACCATCACCAAATCATCCAAGGTCGAACTCGCGGGCATCGCCGACCTCAACCTGGAGACCGCGCAGCAGGCCGCTGCCGCGGCCGGAACCCCTGACGTGCCGACCGGGCCGGATGCCGTCGACCTTGCCCGAAGGACCGGCGCCCAGGCGCTGATCAACGTGACGGTCCCACAGGCCCATCACCCGGTCACGACGGCGGCGCTGTTCGCCGGACTGCCAGTCCTGGAAGAAAAACCCCTGGCCACAAACGTCGCCCAGGCGCTTTCCCTGGCCGCCGCGGCCGAGGTGACCGGCGAGCTGCTCATGGTCAGCCAGTCCCGCCGGTGGAACCCGCAACTCGACCGGCTGCGCGCGATAACGCGGCAACTCGGCGCCATCGGGACCGTCACCACCGAGTTCTTCCGGGCACCGCACTTCGGCGGGTTCCGGGAGGAGATGGCGAACCCGCTGCTCGTCGACATGGCGATCCATGCCTTCGACTCGGCCCGGTTCCTGCTCGGTTCCGAGCCGGTTTCCGCCTACTGCCAGGCCTACAACCCGCCCTGGAGCTGGTACGCCGGCAACGCCAACGCCACCGCCATATTCGAGACGGCCGGCGGTACCCGCTACGTATTCAACGGGAGCTGGTGCAGTCCCGGCGCCGAGACATCATGGAACGGCGCCTGGCGGGTCAGCGGCGAGAAGGGCACCGCCCTATGGGACGGCGACAACGATCCCGTACTCGACACCGATCCCATCGTCAGCCTGGAGACGCCTGATCCGCGGACCGGGATCGACGGAGCCTTGCGGGCGTTCGTGCATGCGCTGCGCAGCGGCGAGATCCCGTCGGGTGAGGTACACGAAAACCTCATGAGCCTGGCCATGGTCGAAGCAGCGGCCGAATCAGCGAGAACCGGGCAGCGCACCCTGCTCGACGGGGTACTCGAACGGGCGCACGAGCAGGCCCTCCGCGAACAGCGGGGCGAGGTACGCGAGCAGCTCGCGTCCTGGACGTCCGTGCGCGGGGCGCTGTTTCAGCCAGCCTGATCGGCGGGCCGGCCACCCGGGCGACATCGAGGCCGCGCTGGCCGCCTACGAAGAGGTCATGTTCCGCCGCAGCGCGGCCGAGTACGCCGACGCGCACGAGATCGTGGACCTCTGCCTGGGCGACCGCGCTCCGTACGGCCTGATCGACTTCTTCACCGGCGCCACCTTCACTGCATGATGGCGGCCGCCCGGGCGCCGCGCTATCCCACTGGTCACCGTCGCAGACCCGGCCCCCGGACCCGGGCCAGCTCAGGGTTTTGCAGCTCGATGCGGCCACCACCAGCCAGGAACATGCCGAAGATCGCGGTGTTGGCGTCCCCCGCGATGCGGGCCGTGAGTTCCATCTCGGCCCAGCCGTCTCCGCCGGGCATGAACGCGGCCTGGGTTCCGGGATCGGCCAGGGCGGCGTCCGCGGTGAGCGGCCCGCGGGCGTCCCGCAGCTGCCGGGTCCGCAGGAACAGCCCGGCCTGCCCGGTCACGCCGCTGGCCCGCATCTGGGTCCGGAGGACCACCACCGCGCCGCGGAAGTCGTCGGCGAAGATCTCCTGGCCCAGGAACGCGAACCCGGCGGGTTGCGGCACGGTCGCGGCCAGCACCGCGATCTGCCCGTCGGCCGAGCTGGCGTAGTCATGCCAGTGCACCTCGCTGGGGTGCTCGGTGAAGCTGCCGCCGAGCAGCCATCCGTCGAGGCCGTCGGCGAACGTGAGATTGCGTGGCTCGTACCGGGGCCGCGGACCGGGGCTCAGATCGCGCGCCGTCTGTTCGGGGACCGTAGCCGGCGGCCGGCCCTGGCCCACCGGCACGGCCAGCCGGTCCATGACCGGATCGGCCACCCGGACCGGCGCGGCGGTGACGATCGCGAGCGCCAGTCCATCCGGGAGCCGGGCCGCGACCGGCCTGGTGTCAGCGGAGCCAGTGAGCCTGATCCGGGCGGCCGTCACCCCGGGGGCCGGTTCCTCCACCTCGACCGCGGCCACCCCGGCGCCCGCCGCGCGGAGCAGCCGGGCGGTGAGCTCCTCGGGGGTCTGCGCCGCCAGCGTCCCGGTCTTCCCGTTCCCGGCGGACCGGAACAGCGTCTCCAGGCGTACGCCGTCCTGCCCCAGCAGCCAGACGGGCAGTTCCCGCCGGCCCGGCTCGTCCCGTAGGACGACGACGTGAGTGGGAGACCGCAGCGGGATGGGTCCGGCCGGGAGCGCGCACTCGACCTGGGCGATGCGAACGGTGGTCATGGCGGTCCTCCGCGTCGAGGGAATGAGATCGGGACGGTGCTCGGTGAGGTAGGCCCGCAGTCGCAGCCGGGCCTTGTGCAGGCTGGCCCGGGCCGCGCCGGGTACGGCGGCCGCCTGACCGGCCGGCAGCCCGGCGTAGTAGTGCAGGGCCACGGCCCGCCGCTGGCCCTCGGGCAGCACCGCCACCGCGGCCTGCACGGCGCCGGCCCGGTCCAGGTCCTCGGCCGACGGCACGCCGCCGTCCGACGCCGGGTGGATCGGCTCGGGCCAGTCGCCCAGCAGGACGACCGGGACCTGCCGCCGCAGGCCGCGGCAGGTGTTCAGCACGATGCCGGCCAGCCAGCCCGCGAACCGGTCCGGGTCCCGCAGCCGGTCGAGCCCGGTGTAGGCCCGGAGCAGGGACTCCTGCACCACGTCGTCCACGTCACTGGGGTTGGCGCACAGCTGGCGGGCACGGGCGCGGGCCATCGGCAGGTGCCGCTCGGCCAGCAGCCGGAACGCGACCGGGTCGCCGTCGCGGGCCAGCCGGACCAGGTCGCCGTCGGAGACCTCGGCGCTGCTCATCAGCTGGCCCCGGGCGCCCCACCCGGGTCGGCATGACCCGGATCGATCCGGCGCAGGTCCGGGTGGCGCAGCGTGACCTGGCCGGGACCGGTGAGCGTGACACCGAACCGGATGAGGTCGGCGTCCGCGGGGACGGGCACGACGATCTGCTGCGTAGTCCAGTCGGTCAGGCCGGCCACGGTCGCGCCGTGGTCTTCGCGTCCACGGCCGCTCCGCCACCGGTGCCGGAAGATCTCCAGCCGGAGCCCGCACTGGACGGTGCCCGGTGCGGTGCGGATGTCGCCGCGGAACACCGCCGTGGTCCCGCGGTAGTCGTCTGCGTAGATGGCCTGGACCAGGCTGGCGGATCCGGGCGGGCGCGAGACCGTGGCCGAGAGCACAGCTGACGGCCCGTCGGTGGTTGCGGCGTAGCCGGCCGCGGCTGCCTCTCCCCGGTCCGGCTCTTTCCGGTCCGGCGCGGCGAAAGCGCCGGTGTCCAGGTCCCACCGGTCCAGGCCCGCGGCGAAGTCCAGGTTGCGTGGCTCGAACCGGGGCCGCTGGCCGGGCAGGATGCCCAGCAGCCAGCCGGGCGGCCCGTGGCCCGCCCCGGCCCTGGCCGCCAGCGGTACCCGGCCCAGGAACGGACTGATGAGGTCGTCACCGGTCACCGGTTCGGCGACCCGGTTCATCAGGTCGTCGGCTATCCGCACTGGCGCGCCGGTGGCGGCGGCGAGCGCCAGCCCGGTACTCAGACCCGCGCTGACGTGCGAAGTTCCGCCTGTCCCGCGGACGGTGACCCGGGCCACGTCGTTGTCCGGGTCGAGCCCGCCGGTGCCCGTCTCGTCGGCCCCCGTCTCGCCGGTGTCGATCCCGCCGGCGTTCAGCCCGGCCGGCTCGATGTCCACCCCGGTCACGGCGCCGCCGACCGCATCCAGCAGCTGTGCGGTCAGCCGCTGCGGAGGAGCGGCCGCCACGATCTCGTCTGCTCTGGCTTCGGCCTGTCCGATCAGCTCGGCCAGGTCGTCCACGCCGGGCTCGCCCCACAGCCAGACCGGCACCGCCCGCCGTCCGGCGTCGTCGGCCAGCACGACCAGGAAACCCATGGTCTGGAATTCCCCGGTGCCCAGTTCCCCCGGTTGCGGCGTGACCTGCGCGATACGGACCGCAGTCATCAGCATCCTCCTGTTGCCGGCGGGTGCCTCTACTCCTCAGTGTCCGTCGGCCCCGTCCGCGTTACCCGTCCGCCAGATTTCAGGCTGAGCCCAGTTTTGTGCAGCATGAGCACAGAACTGGGCTCAGCTTCCCCTGGACGGCGCCCAGACGGCGGTCAGACGGCGGTCAGACGGGGCGCCCAGACGGCGGTCAGCTGACGCTGGTGAGGGGGACGGCGGGGGCGCGGCCCTCTTCGATCAGGGTGACCGCGTGCGGGACGGCGGCGGGGGCGTAGCCGGGGGAGCAGTCGGCCAGCACCCGCAGGGCGGTGCGGGCCAGGTGGTGGGCCATGCCGACCAGGGCGCCGGGCTCGTCGCCCGCGATCAGGGCCTCCAGGATCCGTGCGTGCTCGACGTCGCCCGCGGCCTGCCAGCTGTGCGGGTCCGAGACCTGGTAGATGCGGATGTAGCGGATGGTGCGGTCGGCCAGCGTCTGCAGCTGGCGCTTCATCGACTCGCCGGCCCCCGCGGTGAACAGGCGGTGGAAGTCGGCGTGGGTGGCGAACCAGGCGTCGAAGTCGCCACTCTTGGCCGCCCGACGCATCGCGGTCAGCAGGCGCCTGGCTTCCTTGCGGGAGGTGGCGCCGAACGTGGTCATGGTCATCGACAGGGCCAGCGTCTCCAGCAGGATGCGGCTGGCGTAGACGTCGTCCAGCTCCTGGGGGTCGAGGCCCGCGACCCGGGTGCGCTGGTTGGGCTCGATCTCGACCAGGCCCTCTTCCTGCAGCATGCGCAGCACCTCGCGCAGCGGCGTCCGGCTCACGCCCAGCTGGCGGGCCAGGCTGACCTGAGACAGCTTGGTGCCGGGGGTCAGCGTGCCGTCGAGGATGCACTCCCGCAGGTAGGCGTGGACGTGCGGGATGGCCTGCCGGGCCTCGGGCAGGTCGACCTTGCGGATGTCGGGGAGCTCAACGACGCGGGCCATTCCCCCATTGTTCCCGATGCCCGGCCATCTGCATACAGTTTGCTGCGCCGAAGGGGTTGACGTGTCCCCAAAACTGCATACAGTTTTGAGGTATGACGGGCAACCGGGAACCAGCCACCGGGGCCGATCTGGCCCGGCTGCTGGGGCGTGACTACTGGCTGGTCCGTTCCATCCCGCGGCCCGGCACCAATGAGGACACCGTCGCCGCCTGTGTCCAAGAACACGTCGCCTGGCTGCTCGGCCTGGAGCGGCAGGACGTCCTGCTGGCCTCCGGGCCGCTGCTGTCCGGACCGGGCACCGGGCCCGGCTCGGGCCTGACCATCCTCCGCGCCCCCGACGAGGAGACGGCCCGGAAGATCGCCGACGGTGACCCGTTCGTGCGGCACGGGCTGCGCACGTTCGAGCTGTACCGGTGGCGGCTCAACGAGGGCAGCATCGGGGTCCGGATCAGCCTGGGCACCGGCACCTACGACTGGCACTAGCCCGGGCAAGACCGCCCGGGCCAGACCGTCCGGGCCAGACGGGCGGCGAGGAGGCAGCGATGCAGCAGGTCGGCGTGATCGGCCTCGGCGTGATGGGCCTGCCCATCGCGCGCAACCTGATGGAGCGGGGCTTCGAGGTCGTCGGCTACCGGCGCTCGGGGTCGCCCGAGCTGGCCGAGGCCGGCGGCACGGTGGCCGGCTCGGCGGCCGAGGTCGCGGCCAGTGCCGACGTCCTGCTGTCGATCGTGCCCGATGCGGATGCCGTGACCAACGTGGTCTGCGGGCCGCACGGCACCCTGACCGCGCTGCGGCCCGGCACCGTGCACATCGAGATGAGCACCGTGGACGTGGAACGCAAGCGGGCCGTCCGCGACGCGGTGGCCGAGGCCGGGGGCGAACTGCTCGATTGCCCGATCAGCGGCGGCCCCCCGCTGGTGGTGGCGCGCAAGGCGACCACGTTCGTGTCCGGCGACCAGGCCGCGGCCGAGCGGGTCCGGCCGGTGCTGGACGCGATCGCCGGGCCCTGGGTCTACACCGGCGCGTTCGGCACCGGGGCCCTGATGAAGTACGTGGCCAACCTGCTGCTGGCCGTGCACACGGTGGCCGCGGCCGAGGCCATGGAACTGGCCCGGCGCGGCGGCCTGGACCTGGACCTGGTCCAGCGGACGCTGGACGAGTCGATCGGCTCGTCGGCCATCTGGCGGCAGCGCGGGCCGGTCATGCGGGCCCGGGCCTGGTCGCCCGCGCCCGGGCCGATCAGCACCCTGCACCCGATTCTCGAGCAGATCGAGGACCATGCCGCCCACACCGCGCTGCCCACCCCGGTGTTCGCCTCGGCCAAGGCCGTGTTCGACAAGGCGATGGCCGAGGGCTGGGGTGCCCTGGACATCGCCTGCGTGCTCGACCAGATCGCGGGCGTGTCCGCGCTCGGGCCCAGCCAAGGAGAAGAGCAAAAGTGACCTGGCAGCTGTGCACCTACGAGCGCGACGGCACCGCTGGGCTGGCGGTGCTCCGCGCCGACGGTTCGCTGGCCGGGCCGCCCGAGCTCAAGCGCTGGCCGGCCATGATGGAGCTGCTGGCCGACTGGGAGCAGGCCGAGCCGGTGCTGCGCGGCCTGGAGGTGGCGGGGGCCCCGCCGGTCACCTGCGACCGGCTGCTGGCCCCGCTGCGCTGGCCGCGCAAGGTGCTGTGCGCCGGGGTCAACTACCGGCGGCACATGCGCGAGATGGGCGTGGAGATCCCCGCGCAGGGCTGGCGCCCGTTCTTCTTCCTCAAGGCCCCCAGCACCACGATCATCGGGCCCGCCGACCCGATCGTGGATCGCGACCCGGAACGGTCCCGGCTCGACTGGGAGGCCGAGTTGGCCGTGGTCATCGGCACCGGCGGCCGGGACATCGCCGTCGGCGACGCGCTCGGGCACGTGGCCGGCTACTGCGTGGCCAACGACATCACCGCCCGCGGGCGGCACCGGCGGCCGGACGTCACCGCCGCCCCGTTCGTCTACGACTGGTTCGCGGCCAAGTCGCTGGACGGCTCGCTGCCGCTCGGCCCCGGCATCACCCCCGCCTTCCAGGTCCCGGACCCGCAGAACCTGCGGCTGCGGCTGTGGGTCAACGGCGAGCCGCAGCAGGACGAGTCCACCGCCGACATGGTCTGCCCGGTCGCCGAGCTGATCGCCGCGGCCAGTGAGGTCGCCACCCTGGAGCCCGGCGACGTGATCGCCACCGGCAGCCCGTCCGGGGTCGGGGCCAGCCGCGGCCTGTACCTGCGGCCGGGCGACGTCGTCCGGACCAGCGTGGACGGCCTGGGGTCTTTGGAGAACACCGTGGTCAATTCATCCGGAGGAACATCATGATCTTCGTTACGCACGCGCTCCCGGTGAACGAACCGGGGGAACCGGTGCTCAGCCGGGACAACGTCTGGGACGGCCTGGTGCTCAAGGCCGACAACGCCCTGCCCTTCGTGCCCAGCATGACCTTCTGCGAGGTCACGGACCGGCTCAGCGACACCACCTTCGACCGCGACATCGACTTCCGCGGCGACCGGTTCACCGAGCGGATCACGCTGGAGAAGCCGCACCGGGTCACGTTCACCCGGATCGCCGGGCCGGTGCTGGGCACGATCGCCAACGAGATCGAGGGCGACGGCGACGACCTGCGGCTGCGGTTCAGCTTCGCCCTGGTCGTGACCGGGGTCGAGGGCGGCTCGCCCGCCGAGCAGGAGTACGCCGACTCGATGACCGGCGACTACCTCAAGGCGGTGGCGGCCACCCTGGCCGCCATGCGCCGGATCGCGGCCGGCGAGGCGGTGACCGCATGACCGAGATCATCAGCCCCGCCGACACGCTGATCGACGACGAGCTGCGCGCCCGCATCACTCAGCAGCTGGACGGCCAGTTCAAGGGCGACATCATCGGCCCGGACCACCCCGAGTACGAGCCGGCCCGCCAGCTGTGGAACGCCATGATCGACCGCCGTCCCGGCCTGATCCTGCGCTGCACCAGCACCGCCGACGTGGTCGCCGCGATCAACGTGGCCCGCCAGTACAGCCTGTACCCGTCGGTCCGCTGCGGTGGCCACAACGTGGCCGGCAAGGGCATGTCCGAGGGCGGCCTGACCCTGGACCTGAGCGGCCTGCGCGAGGTCACCGTGGATCCCGAGCACAAGCTGGTCCACGTGGGCGGCGGCGCCCGGCTGGGCGACGTGGACGCGGCCGCCTCCGCGCACGGGCTGATCGTGCCGGCCGGCATCATGTCCGAGACCGGGGTGGCCGGGCTGTCCCTGGGCGGCGGCATCGGCTGGTTCTCCCGCCCCTACGGGCTCACCTGCGACCAGTTCGTCTCCATGGAGCTGGTGCTGGCCAGCGGCGAGGTCATCGAGGTCACCGAGGCCGGCCACCCGGACCTGATGTGGGCCCTGCGCGGCGGCGGCGGCAACTTCGGCGTCGTCACCCGGTTCACGTTCCGGGCCCAGGAGTTCGGCCCGATGATGCGGATCGGGGTCGCCCTCTACGAGGTGGAAGACGCGGCGCAGGCTCTGCGCGAGTACTGGGCCCTGTACCCGGCCCTGCCCCGGTCCGTGGGTTATCACGCGGCGCTCAAGCACGACATGCCCGCGCTGCCGTTCGTGCCGCCGGAACTGGTCGGCAAGCGGCTGCTGATGCTGGTGGCCATGTGGCTGGAGGACGCCGAGGCCCCCGAGGGGATCGAACTGATCGACCGGCTCCGGTCGGTGGGCCGGCCGACGGTGTCGGCGGCCACGGTGCTGCCGTTCGCGGCCGGGGTGCAGAAGCTGATCGACGTCGAGTTCGAGGACGGCCATCGCTACTACACCAAGGAGGCGCACGTCGCCGACCTGTCCGGCGAGGCCATCGGCAAGCTGGTCGAGTTCTGGTCGGGCATGCCGATGGAGGGCGAGGTCGAGCTGATCGGCCTGGGCGGCGCCATCGGCGACGTGGCCGAGGACGCCACCGCGTTCTCCAACCGCGGGTACCAGCTCTGGCTCAACTTCGCCATGCGCTGGGACGACCCGGCCCACGACGCCGACTACATGGCCCGTACCCGGCGCGCCGTGGCCGACCTGGACCCCTGGCTGGGCCGGGGTGTCTACTTCAACATGCTGAACCTGGACGAGCTGGACCGGGTCGTGGAGGCCCTCGGCGGGCCGGAGAAGTACGCCAGGCTGGGCCGGGTCAAGGCCCGGTACGACCCGGAGAACCTGTTCCGGGCCAACTACAACATCACCCCGGTCTCCACCGGCTGAGGTCCTTACCGATATATCGAAGGTCTGGTGGCGGCGTCCCGGTCAGCGTGAGCTGGCCGGGGCGGGAGCGTACAGCGCGACCAGTTCCCCGAGGGTCTCCTTCATGACCTCGGGGAGCGGCCGCGCGACCCCCTCGGCCAGCCAGCGGGCGAACGCGATGCGCAGCACCGCGATCCCGGTGTCCGCGGTCAGGGTGGCGGCCGGCTCGGCCACCCCGCGGTCCCGCAGCGCGGCCGCCACCGCCGTGCCCAGCCGGGCCATCTTGATCAGCTCGCGCTCCTGCAGGTCCGGGTGGGCGTCGATGATGGTCTGCCGGTGCGGGGCCAGCTCGGCCCGGCCCTGCAGAAGGTCCCCGGCCGCCAGCAGGCCCGCCTCCACCGCCGCCACCGGTGTGGCCGTCGCCGGTGCGGCCGTCACCGCGCTCACGAACACGTCCTGGAACTGCTCCTGGCCGGAGAACAGCACCTCGCGCTTGTCGCTGAAGTGCCGGAAGAACGTCCGCTCGGTCAGGCCGGCCCGCTCGGCGATGTCGGCCACCGTGGTCTGGTCGTAGCCGCGGTCAGCAAAAAGCTCGGCCGCGGCCTGTTCCAGCCGGCCGCGTGCGTTGGGCTCCCACCGGCTCATGCCCCGATTTTAGGCTCTGGTCCCGCTCGGCCGGGCAGCGCCTGCTGGCCCGCGAGTTCACGCTCCTCGCGGAGGGCCAGGGCGACGTCGATGATCATGTCCTCCTGGCCGCCGACATACCCGGCCTCGCCCACCTTCTCCAGGATGGCGTGCGCGGGCACGCCGTAGCGCTCGGCGGCCCGCTGGGCGTGCAGCAGGAACGAGGAGTACACCCCGGCGTAACCCTGCACGATCGAGGACCGGTCCATCCACGGCCGCCGGGGGATGAACGGCTCCACCACGTCCTCGGCCGCGGCCAGCACGCCCTGGACGTCCACGCCGGTGGGCACGCCCAGCCGGTCGAAGGTCGCGGCCAGCACCTCGGTCGGCGCGTTCCCGGCCCCGGCTCCGAGGGCGCACAGGGCCCCGTCGATCTGGCGCGCCCCGGCCTGGACGGCCAGCACCGAGTTGGCCACCCCCAGCGACAGGTTCTGGTGCCCGTGGAACCCGACCTGGGCCTGGCCGCCGAGCTCGTCGATCAGGGCCTGCACCCGGGCCTGGGCGCCCGCCAGCACCAGGGCCCCGGCCGAGTCGACCACGTAGACGCACTGGGCGCCACTGTCGGCCATGATCCGGGCCTGCCGGGCCAGCGCGGCCGGTTCCAGCCGGTGGGCCAGCATCAGGAAGCCGACCGTCTCCATGCCCAGGTCACGGGCGGCCCCGAAGTGCTGGACGGACACGTCGGCCTCGGTGCAGTGGGTGGCGATGCGGGCCACCGACGCCCCGGCCGCGTGCGCGTTCTTCAGGTCCTCGACCGTGCCCACCCCCGGCAGCAGCAGGACCGCGATGCGGGCCGCGGCCGCCTCGTCCACCGCGGCCCGGATCAGCTCGATCTCGTCGGTGCCGGAGAACCCGTAGTTGAACGAGGAGCCGCCCAGCCCGTCGCCGTGCGAGACCTCGATGACCTCGACCCCGGCCCCGTCCAGCGCGGACACCACCGAGCGGACCTGGCCCTCGGTGAACTGGTGCCGCATGGCGTGCGACCCGTCCCGCAGCGTCGAGTCCGTTATTCTCACGCGACCCCCGGTCATGAGGTCACCTCCGTCTGGCGCGAAATTGCCAGCAGGTCGCCCACCCGGGCGGCGGCCGCGGTCATGATGTCCAGGTTGCCGGCCCAGGGCGGCAGGTAGTCGCCGTTGCCGCGGACCTCCAGGAACAGCGCCACCCGGGCCCAGCCGGGCCAGGTGTCATTGGGCGGGTCGAACTGCGGCTCGGCCCGCAGCGTGTACCCGGGCACGTACCGGGCCACCTCGGCCGTCATGGCCAGCACCGACCCGGCGATCGCGGCCTGATCGGCGTCGGGGGCGATGGCGCAGAACACCGTGTCCCGCATGATCATCGGCGGGTCGACCGGGTTGAGGACGATGATCGCCTTGCCCCGCCCGGCCCCGCCGACCTGCTCGATGGCCCGGGCGGTGGTCACCGTGAACTCGTCGATGTTGGCCCGGGTCCCCGGCCCGGCCGAACGGGACGCGATCGAGGCCACGATCTCCGCGTAGGGCACCGGGGTCACCCGGGACACCGCGTGCACCAGCGGGATCGTGGCCTGGCCACCGCAGGTGATCAGGTTGAGGTTGGGCGCCGACCGCTGCTGGTCCAGGTTGACCGCCGGGCAGACCAGCGGGCCGACCGCGGCCGGGGTCAGGTCCACGGCCTGGATGCCCGCGGCCGCGTACCGGGGTGCGTGGGCCAGGTGGGCCCGGGCCGAGGTGGCCTCGAAGACCAGGTCCGGCGGCTCGTCCCGGGCCAGCAGCCAGTCCACGCCGCCCGCCGAGGCCTCCAGCCCGAGGTCGCGGGCCCGCCGCAGCCCGTCCGAGTCCGGCTCGACCCCGACCATGTAGCGGACCTCGACCTGCTCGCTGCGCCGCAGCTTGGCCAGCAGGTCGGTGCCGATGTTGCCCGGCCCGACGATGGCCGCCGTCGCCTTGCTCATCAGCCCTCCTCCGCGGCCACGCCGCGTCCACCCAAAAACTGTATGCAGTGTGGGCGCGGAGCGAAAGAGGGTGACCTCAATCGCCGGGGGCCAGCATCACCAGTCCCGCGCCGTACAGGGGCAGGGTCGGGTAGGTGGCACTGGTCGCGACGACCAGCACCGCTTGCGGCGCCGTCACCGTCTCCGGCGCGATGTACAGGCCGCCCGGGGTGATGTTCCCGACCGCCGGCAGCAGGCTCCACTTGACTGACTGGTTCGGCGGCGACCCGGGCATCGTGCCCTGGAACTGCTGGGTCTGTCCCGGCGCCAGCGGCGCCGAGGGTTCGGCCGGAGAGACCGCCAAGAGCGGGATGCAGGGCACCAGGACGACCAGAGCGGTACCCGAGATCGACGGGTCCGACGTGCTGGTCGCGGTGATGGTCACGGCTTGCGGGCCCGGCACGCTGGCCGGCGGCGTGTAGAGCCCGTCTGCGCTCAGGGTGCCAGGGGACCCGGCCATCGACCAGGTCACCGTCTGCTTGGCGGCACCGGCGACGGCGGCCGAGAACTGCTGCGCCGGGGTGGTCGGCTGCATCGTGACGAAGGCCGGGCTGATCTGCGCACCGTCGGGAACGAGCGTGACCATTGCGGCCGCGGCCCCCCCTGACTGCGGGCTCATGGCCTTGACCATGACGGTTTCAATCTGGCCGACCTCGGCGGGAGCCGTGTACAGCCCCGAGGAGGAGATTGTCCCGCCGCCGGGGGTGACGGACCACTGGACCGCCTCGGCGCTGCTGGTGGCCGCGGAAAACTGCTGCGTCTGACCTGGCCCCAGCGTGGCCGATCCGGGGCTGACCACCACCTCCGGTGTGGCCACGTCGCCGAACAGGACGATGTCCCCGGGAATGTAGACCGACTGGAAATCCAGGATGTTCTGGCCCGGGAACAGCAGATTGCTGACCGCGAACGCGTTGATCGCGGGCAGCGGGAAGTCGAAGAAAGCCCCGAGGCCGCCCTGGGCGGCGGCGGCGATCTGACCAGCCAGGGTCTGCCAGCTGCCGTCGAGGCTGGGATCGCCGTTGTTGTCGAGCTGGCTCTCGTCGAAGCTGACGGAGATGCTGGGCGTGCCGTTGAGGCTGACCGTGTCCTTGATGGGGGTGACCGAGACCGTCATCTGGCCGTCGATGGTGGCCGTCATGGTCACCGTGGCCCACTCGTGCAGCCCTTCGGATCTCGGGATGCTGGCGTCGATGGCCAGGTTCTGCGGCCACTGCAGCCGGCCCGATATCACCAGGGCGTTGTTGCTGACCTGAAGTTGCGTACCCGTCACGGAAACCACGACCGGCTGCGGGGTCTCCCCGTCGCCCAGGGCGTCCTGGCCGGAGAACACCGTCGCGCTGCCGCCCGCGTAACTGAATCCATACGACTGGTTGCCCACGTTGACGCTGCCCGCGGTCAGGGTCGTCTTGTACGGGCCGTCCGGGCCGGTCTGGGTGGCCTCAGCCTGAACGCCGAAATTGCTGAACGTGCTCTCGTAGAACGACTTCAGGATGCCCTGGAACAGCGCCCGACTGGAGATGATGAGGGCGGTCGAGCACCCCTGCGGCACGATGTCGGCCAGGCCCAGGGCCGTCTGTGCGCCGCCGCCCGGGTTGTACGTGGTCGGGATGAACAACAGGAGCCGACCGGTGTCGGTCGGGTCGGTTTCGTCGAGCTGGGTCGCGAACTGGAAGGTGCCGGCCGGCACGAGGTTGGTGCCGTTGCCGCTGTAGTCCAGCGTGCCCAGCTTGTACTGGTAACCGTTCAGATTTTTTACCAGCCAGTCCTGCATGAACTGGCCGAGCAGCGTCTCGGCGCCTTCGGGCATGTCCAGGTGGGCGGCGAAGGAGGTGCCGTTGCTGATGTCGATCACCACATCGTGACCGTTCTCGACCTCGCCCTGCACGCTGGCCAGCGGCACGTAACCGGTCAGCTGGTAGGCGTCGCCGGGCGTGATCACCTGCGAGCTCAGCACGGTGGGGAACCCATTGTTGATCTGGGTCACGTTGACCAGGCCGGACAGGAAATTGATGGTCAGCCCCACCGTGCCCGGCGGGAGGTTGGGCGAGAAGCTGATCAGCGGGGGGCCGAGGGTGAGGTTGACGGCATGAAGGGAAACCCCGCCCAGTTGCGGCGCAGTGCCGTTGATCACCGCGGTTTCCCCGTTGCTGAGCCGGCCGACGTACTGCTGGAGGAACCACTCGTTGATCTTGTCGCAGGAGATGGCGCAGACCACGTCCCAGCCCTGGGTCACGGTGCGGCCCTGCATCTCGGCCAGAATCGTGTTGACCGGGGACGCGGCCAGCCGGGTGCGGGCGGGGCTGCTGTGGATCATGGCCGGCTTCGGGGGCGCGGGATGCGATGCGGGAGGCGCGGGATGCGATGCGGGAACGGTGTGCGGGTTCTGGCGGGGGTGATATTGGTGGTCCACGGCGTCAGCCCTCCTCGGCCGTGACGGCCGAGCCGATGTCACACAGGATGTCGAGGAATGCCTTGATGATGACGGTGGCGCCCTCGGATGCCTCCACCGCGGCGTCGGCCAGCAAGGGGTAGGTGGTCAGCAGGGGCAGCGACCCGAGGACCGCGCTGGCCACGTCGTCGCCGTTGGCGGTGGGCGGGTTGTCGCTCAGGCCCTTGATCGCGCCCGCCAGCCCGACTCCGAGCGTCACCGCCCCCATCTGCGTGTCGAAGATCTTCCCGGCCGGTTCGTCGTTCTCGGCCAGGGCTCCTTGCTGCGGTGACGGCCGCACGAGCAGGGCGAGGTCGACCAGGATCTGCCACCAGCCGGCCAGCCAGGCCGCCCGCGTCAGCTGCTGGCCCTGGGTCAGCTTGGGCCAGTCCCAGTTGAAGGAGGGGGGCCAGGTTGGCCAGGAGAGCACCTGCGTCACGATCGAGACCACCATGTCGAACCAGTCGACCACCGTGACCAGCGGGCTGTCTTCCGCGGTCGACATCCCGTCGGCGGCCGCGTCGGCACAGGCCTGGATCGTCGAGAAGATCGTGTAGATGCGGGCAAAGTTGTCCGCGTCGGCCAGCGCGGGAAAGGCCGGCCCGGGCTCCGCGGTCCCGGGCGGCGTGAACTTCCAGGCCAGGATCTGCTGGGTGGTCGCGGTGTCGAACGGCGGGTTGTTCTGGTTGGCGGCTTTGTAGATCAGCGTGACCGGCAACGCCAGGATCAGGCAGACCAGCCGCAGGATGCTCGGCTCTTCCGGCTGGTCCGACGGGCAGATCACGTTGGTGTACAGCCAGGAGACGACCGGGATGTCGCCCAGCGACTGGGTCAGGATGTCGTCGGCGATGCCCAGAGCCCCATCCAGCAGATCGAGGATCTTGCCGACCATGGCGTCGAGCGTGTCCAGGACGAAGTCCACCACCGCCTGCGCCGCCTTGACCAGGTCGGACACCCCGCGGGTGGCGAAGTCCTTGGGGTCGGTGAACAGCGTGGCGAAGAAGTCGCCCAGGTCGGCCAGGGCATTTTCCAGCTCATCGAGGTGGCTGGTGAGCGCGTCCCACACGGCGTCAACCAGACCGTCCGCCACCGTGCCGGACAGCGGGGCGAGGGCGTTGCCTCCGCCCACGTTGTCCATGGCCTTGGACATCAGCCAGTTGTTCTGGGCCGCGCTGCCGGTGGGCACGCCCGCGCCGGGTGAGCGGGTCCGGACCGCCGACCGGCTGAAGCTGGACGGCGTGCTGATCTGGCTGAACGACTGACCGGCGAAGTGGCTGATCGCGGTCTCGAACTCGCCGTCCACGGTGGATTTCAGGTCGGCGAACCAGGTGCCGGTCTCGATCGCCGCGCGTTGCCCGATCGCCCACTGCAGGGCGGGGATGGCCTGGCCGGCCAGGTGCTCGAACACGAGCTTGGTGTTCCAGATCTGGTCCCAGCCGAACAGGTCCTTGAGCCAGTCCAGGACCTTGTCGACCAGGGCGCCGATGAAGTTGAAGATCGCGTGGATGAACGGGACCGCGTCCTCGATGGTCCTGATGACCATGACGATCCCGTTGAAGACCTGATCGGCGACCTTGATGGCGAAGGTGATGAGCGCGTCCACCGCGTCGACGACCAGCGAGACCAGGTCGGCCACGGCCGACTCGATCGCACGCAGCAGGTCCCCGAAGAACGTGCCGATGTCGTCGGCGTCACCGGGCTGGCTCACCCGGCCGGCCGAGAGCCCCTTCCCCTGGTGGGCCGGGCCGTGGGCGCGGAGGTCCGCCTGCGTGCTGAAGTACCGGAACTGCGGGTGGCCGGGATCGTGGGCATCCATGGACCAGCCGGCATACCCGGCCGCCCGGATCGCCGACGAGCCGCCCGGCACCGAGGCCATCGCGTTCTTGATGTTCGTGGCCGCCCAGCCGGCCTGGCTTTGGCCGGACTTGGACAAGAGCGGCTGACCGGCCACGGTCGCGTTCTGCAAGGTGGTCTCGCTCATCGGCGGGATCACCGCCGAACCGGTGTTGATCCCGCTCGTACCGGACAGGAGGTCGTGGTAGTTCTGGGCCGGGCGTACGGTCCGGGCTGCCCCCGAGCCCGGCACGCTGACCGTGTAACCGGGTGCGACCAGGCTGGTCGCGGCGGTGCTGAGGGTCAGCACTCCGGCCGCGTCCGTACTGATCGTCGCGGTCTGCTCGCCGGGACCGACGAAATAGGTCTTGCCGCCGGCCAGGATCGCGACCTCCTCGGTGGCGCCGACGGTGACGGCCACCCCCGGGGCCGGGTTGCCGTTGGGGTCGGTCACGGTCAGCTGCGTCCGGTAGCGGGTCAGCGGGTACGGCTTGCTGGCGGGCTGCTGGACCAGTGACCGCTTCCACAGCTTGGTCGCCGGGTTCTGGGCCAGGGCGTGCAGGGTCTGGTCGACGCCCGCCGCGAACAGCGTGGCGCCCGCCAGCGCGCTCTGCGGCGAGGCCACCCAGCCGACGTTCTGGTCCAGCGGGAGAATCGGGGCCCACACCGGCGCGTCGTTGGCGTCCCAGCTGGTCTGGTGCAGGACCCAGAGCCGGCCCTGCTGGTCGGCCCCGTAGAAGTGGACCTTGGGCGGCAGCGCGGTGTCGATCACCGCCGCGCCCTGCACCACCGTCGCGTTGGGGATCACCGTGACCTGGTCGCTGAACCCGAACGAGGTGTACAGCGTGTTCTGGTCGTCGGAGAACATCACCATGACCGAGCCGGACCGCTGGTAGGCGAAGTGGATGCGGGTCACCGGATGGGCGGTCGTCACGGTGGAGGGCCCCGCGGCGAGCGTGCTGCCCTGCCCGGAGAAGAACTGCAGCTGGCCTCCGGCCACCGCGGCCAGCGTCCAGTTCTGATCGTCGATCATGGTCAGCACGGCCTCGGCTCCCACCAGCGCCTTGTTCATGTCGACCGTGCTGGCCTGCCATTTCCCGTTGGCCCAGTCCAGAGTGATCAGCAGCAGGTCACCCGCCGGGGTGATCCCGGCCGCCACCGGCTCGCTGGTCAGCGGGATGCTGGCCACGGTCAGGCTGGCCGCCGCCGGGAGCTGGTCGGGTACCGACCAGGTGGCCGACGGACCGAGGCTGGAGTGATAGGTGGAGGTGCCGTCCTGGTAGAACGCGTGGCTGACCCCCGCCCCGTCCACGGCCGTCACCACTTCCCGGGCCGCCCCGCCCGAGGGCATTGGCAGCAGGTCCCAGCCGGACTGGGAGTTCGGCTCCGGGATGACGTGCACGAGCCCGGTGCCCGGCACGACCGCCAGTGCGGTCCAGCGGCCGCCCGGCATCTGGGCCGCCGCCAGCGGGTTCGGGCTCGCGGCGTCGACCAGGACGTCGTCCGACAACAGGTAGTCCTCGCTCATCCGGCTGTCATCGCCGATGCTGAACGGCCCTGTGGGAACGACGGGGGTCGATCGTGCCATGAGTGCATCTCCCTGTACCAGACCGTGGGAGACACCGACGCTGGCGCGCTGCACTGAGCGCTTGACCCGGCCCCCCGTTTTAACCCGGACACTGTGGACACTTACAGCGTCAAGTAATCGCGTCAATACCGAAATCGTCCTGCACGCGATTAATTCAGCGGCTCAATCGTTTGCAGGCCAGGTCTCGCCGGGCCGGGCCAGCTCGGCCCGGATGGCCTCGTTGTGCTGGCCCAGGGCGGGCACCGGGCCCATCAGCGGCTCCCGGCCCGGCACCGAGACCGGCGGCAGCAGGGCCCGGACCGGCCCGCCCGGGGTGCCCACCTCGCGCCAGCGGTCCCGGGCCGCCAGCTGCGGGTGCTCGGCGAACTCCTGGGGCGTGCGCAGCCGGGCGCTGGCGATCCCGGCCTCGTCCAGCAGGCCGGTGAGCCGGTCGGCCGGGAGGCCGGCCAGCGCGGCTTCGATGATCGCGGTCAGCTCGGTGTCGTGGGCCACCCGGTCCGGATTGGTCGCGAACCGCTCGTCCATGATCAGCTCGGGCCGGCCCAGGATCTGCCGGCAGAGCACGGCCCACTCGCGCTCGTTCTGGATGCCGATGAACACCTGGCCGCCCCCGGCCACGGTGTAGGGACCGTAGGGCGAGATCGACGTGTGCCGGGCCCCGGTCCGCCGGGCCGGGTGGCCGCCGTAGACGGTGAAGTTGACCGGCTGGCTCATCCACTCGCCCAGCGCCTCCAGCATGGACACGTCCACGTTGGTGCCCCGGCCCGTGCGCTCCCGCTCGTACAGCGCGGTCAGGATGCCGCTGAAGGCGTACATGCCGGCCGCGATGTCGGCCACCGAGATGCCCGCCTTGGCCGGGGCGTCCGGGCCGCCGGTCACCGACAGCAGCCCCGCCTCGCACTGGACCAGCAGGTCGTAGGCCTTCTTGCTGCGGTACGGGCCCTGGTCGCCGTACCCCGACACCGAGCAGGTGATCAGGGCCGGGTGGCGCTCCCGGAGCACGTCCGCGCCCAGCCCCAGCCGCCCGGCCGCGCCGGGGGCCAGGTTCTGCACGAACACGTCGGCCCGGTCCAGCAGGGCGGTCAGCACGGTCAGGTCGGCCGGGTTCTTGACGTCCAGTTCCAGGCTCTCCTTGCCGCGGTTGAGCCAGACGAAGTAGCTGGACTGGCCGTGCACCGACCGGTCGTAGCCCCGGGCGAAGTCCCCGGCGCCGCGGCGCTCGACCTTGATGACCCGCGCCCCCAGGTCGGCCAGCTGGCGGGTGGCGAACGGGGCCGCGACCGCCTGTTCCAGCGCCACCACCAGCAGGCCCCGCAGCGGCAATTCGCTCTGGTGCCCGCCTGCCGTGGCCGCACTGCTGTCCGTCATCGGGCGCCCTCCTGTTACGGATGGAAATATCGCGATTGGTGGTGATGAAAACACCGTGAGTGAGATGTGATCAAGGTCACAGCACTGCCGGTCAACCTGGCCCGGGGAACCTCGGCGAATCGGTTGCGGACCCCACCCCCTTTTCTGGCAGTCTAGGTCGCCGACGGTAAGTGCTCCTTACGCAATCCCGCTGTAGTGAATGCGCCCCTGTCTTCCGCATTTGACGTTGATTCAGCCGGGTGAAGCGCTTAACCATCAGATTCGCTGCCATGTGCAACCGCAGCGGTCTATGCGTCCGGACAGACCCGTTCGGTGCGCTTGGCTGATGAAAGGATTGCCTTGTCACGACACCGGACAGGTGCCCGAAGTGGGCGGCGAACTAATCGTTTTATTCGCCGTAGCGGGGTCATTCTTCCGGCAGCAGTCGTTGCGGCAATTGCGGTGGGAGGCGTTTCCGCGGCCGCCTGGATGATGGGCCCTTCTTCCTCGGGCGCGTCCGGCGCGGCGGCCGGCCTGGAGGCCATCACCAACACCAAGACCGTGGCCCTGCTCCAGCAGGAGCACCAGCAGGCGGTCGTCATGAGCCAGGCCTCCCGGACCGTCACCGTGGTGGCCAAGGCCAAGGTCGTCACGCCGTCTTCCGTGGTCAAGGCGGTTGAGGCCTCGTCCAGCAGCTCGTCGAGCAACTCCTCCAGCAGCTCCTCCAGCTCGACCTCGGGGGGCAGCGCCCCGCCGCCGGTGGCCGCTCCGGACCCGGGCACGGCCCAGTCGATCGCCTACAACATGCTGGGCGACTTCGGGTTCTCCACGTCGCAGATGAGCTGCCTGGAGAGCCTGTGGAACCGGGAAAGCGGCTGGCGTTACGACGCCGAGAATCCGAGCGGCGCCTACGGTATTCCGCAATCGCTGCCCGCGTCCAAGATGGCCAGTGCCGGATCTGACTACCTCACCAATCCGGCCACCCAGATCAAGTGGGGACTCGGTTACATCAAGGACGTTTACGGCTCGCCCTGCGCCGCCTGGGATTTCGAGGAAGCCAACAACTATTACTGATCCGCTCCGGGGCCGGGCCATCGGGCCCGGCCCGGCGGACCGGCCTCCGATCACCCGCACCGCTAAATGGGCGTTATACCTTCCTGTCCCTTCGTGCCCGGTTTTCGGCCCCGCCGTCACAATTTTGTAAGATTACTCTTTGGGTTCGATGTGCTACGTTGGGTTTAATACGGGCAATACCATTAATAATGGCCGGAAGAAGCACTCAAAGGCCTTCGACTAAAAAATTGGGCTTCGCGAAGTTATGCGCACCGCATCGGCGTGATTGCCTCGTAATTGAAACCGGGCCTCAATAGAGCACTGTTTCCGCAGGTCAGAAGCTCATTTTAGGGGCGGGCACGGCGGCTAGATAACGTAGTGTTAGCCGGATCACATCTTATTCTGGTCATGGTCACTTCATTCATCCGGCATGGTGGATGGTCGTCAGCGCCCTGCTCGAGGGCGGCCGCCCCGGTGCGGTCCGGCGCCCTGCCCCGCGCCAGGTCCACGAGCGATCGCCCCGCCGCCGGTCAACGCGGCGCCGGGCACCTCCAGGGCGAAGGAAGTCGCGCCGCGAGCCGAGCCCGGCCGCGCGTGACCGGCCGAAGGGTCACCTTGTCGCGGGACCGGTGGAACGTCACCCGGAATCGGAACAAGTTCACGATCGCCGCCGTGGTCGGCACGCTCACCGTGGCCACCGCGGCGTCGGCCGCGGCCGCCCAGGCCGGGCCGGCCACGCCGGGCCAGCCGTCGAGGCCGGGCACTCGGGCCTCGTCCGGCGCCCCGAAAACGATCGCCAAGTCCATGCTGGCGTCGTTCGGCTGGCCGTCCAGCCAGTTTTCCTGCCTGGAGCCGCTGTGGGCACACGAGAGCGGCTGGAACACGACCGCGGCCAACCCGTCCACCGGGGCCTACGGCATTCCGCAGGCCGATCCGGGGTCGAAGATGGCCAGCGCGGGCCCGCACTGGAAATCGAACGCGTCCACCCAGATCAAGTGGGGCCTGACCTACATCAAGGACACCTACGGGTCACCGTGCGGCGCCTGGAACCACGAGCAGGCCGACGGCTGGTACTGACCCGGCTGACCCGGGCCGGGCTGGGGGCTGACCCGGCCCGGTCACGACACCGGGCGGAAGGTCCGCATCTCCTCGGTGAACGTGTGCCGGTAGCTGTTGAAGGCCGGGGCCGGTGACGTCAGGTACAGCGCGAACGACTGGTTCCCGTACGCGGGCGGGGCGATGTACATCAGGTCCTGGGACCGGAGCTGGCCCACCTTGGCCTCCTGCCAGGTGAAGCCCCAGGACGCCCCGGCCCGGCCCCGGATCTGAGCGGCCCGGATCTCCTGGTTGCCGTAGCCAGGGAAGCGGCCCTGCTTCGGGGCCTCCTGGGCCAGGTAGTACGCCTCCTTCAGCATCGAGCCGAAGGTGTGCGGGGTCAGGTCGATCTGCAGCAGCGTGTCGCCGCCGGGCGCCTCGAAGACGTAGCCCCGGCCGGAGGCCTCCAGCGAGGCCTGCCAGTTGTCCGGGATGGCCAGCCGGAAGCCGGCCCGGGTCCCCATGGACGAGGCCGGCGCGGTGTACCACCGCCACCCGGCGGGCAGCGGGCCGTCGCTGGGCGCCCCGGCCGCGGCGGCGACCGGGGTCCGCGGGGTATCGGCGGTCGTGCCGCTGTTGGCGTTGCCCGACGAGTTGGACTGGTTGGCCGCCTTGTCGCCCGCCCCGTGCCCGCGCAGCGCCAGCAGGGCCCCGACCGCCGCGCCCAGCACGATCACGACCGCCGCGGCGATCAGCACGGTGCGCCCGGTGGGGCCACGCCGCACCGGGCGCGTCATGCCCGGCGCCGGCCGGACCTGGGACGGCATCGGCGGCACCGGTGATGGCATCGGCGGCCCGTAGGACGGGGCCGGCATCGGAACCGGTGGCGGCAGCGCCCCGTGGGGCGCCCGGGGTGGCTGGGATGCCCGGGGTGGCTGGGATGCCTGGGGCGGCTGGGGCGCGCGGCCCGGGATCAGGTCGGTAGGCAGCCCCGTTTCCGGCCGCGCGGCCGGAATCGTGTGCTCTTCCTGGGCGGGCAGGTCGACCGAGGTGCCAGGGAGCACGCCCGCGGCGGCCCCATTAGCAACTTGGGCCACACCAGCAACTCCAGCCCCAGCGCCACCAGCCCCATTGGCCCCGCCAGCCCCCCCGGATGCACCAGCCCCCCCGGGCACACCAGCTCCACCGGACACACCAGACACACCGGACACGCCAGGCCTGCCGGGACCACCGGACACATCAGACCCGCCGGGCCCGCCGGGCCCGCCGGACACACCAGGCCCGCCGGGCCCATAAATCCCAGCGGCCCCGGAAACCCCAGCGGCCCCAGGAGGCACTCCAGTCCCGGAAGGCACGCCAGTCCCAGCGGCATCCGGCGCCACGGTTCCCGCCCCGGCCCCGGAGCGGGCGTCCAGAGCGGGCGCGGCGCTCCCCGCATCCAGCCCGCTCCCCGGCCGCGGAGTCCCCGCCTCGGACCCGGACCCGGGCGGGGCTTCCGGCTGGCGGGGCAGCACCGGCGCGTACGAGCTCGCCGTCGGGGTGTAAGTCCCGGCCGATCCGTCCGGCAGCGGCCCGATGGCGCCCAGCATCCGGGCCGCGGTGGCCGCGTCCGGCCGCTCGGCCGGGTTGCGCCGGAGCAGGGCGTCGATGACCCGGCCCAGGCCGGCCGCGGCCGGGGCCGTCGGCGGCTCGTTGTTGATGATGGCCGACATGGTGGTGATGGCCCCGCCGGCCTGGTCGAACGGACCGTGGCCCTCCACCGCCGCGTACAGCGTCGCCCCCAGCGACCACAGGTCGGAGGCGGGGCTGGCCGAGTTGCCCTGGATGCGCTCGGGGGCGGTGAAGCCGGGGGAGCCCATGACCATCCCGGTCTGGGTCAGCCGCGAGTCGCCCTCGAAGGTGGCGATCCCGAAGTCGGTCAGCACGGCCCGGCCGCTGCCGGCCAGCATCACGTTGCTCGGCTTGACGTCCCGGTGCAGCACCCCGGCGGCGTGCGCGGTGGCCAGCGCGGACAGCAGCTGGCGGCCGGCCTCGGCCGCCTTGGGCGGTGACAGCGGCCCCGACCTGGCGATGATCTGGTCCAGTGACTCGGCGTGCACCAGCTCCATCACGATCCACGGGCGGCCGTCCTCTTCGGCCACGTCGAACACCGTGACCAGCCCGGGGTGGCTGAGCCGGGCCGCGGTCCGCGCCTCGCGGTGGGTCCGCTGGTAAGCCTTGGCCCGGTCCTCCTCGGGCAGCCCCTCGGTGATGCGAAGCTCCTTGACGGCGACCTCGCGGTCGAGAATCTCGTCCCAGCCGCGCCACACCGTGCCCATCGCGCCCCGCCCGATGGGCTCTTTCAGGCGGTAGCGCCCCGCTATGACGCGCCCCGTGCCCGCCATAGCGTGCATAGCCGGACGATACACGGGATCAGCCCCTTGGTTCCTTGGTTGCCGATCAGAGTTCTATGGGAATTAGATGACGCGCGGGGCGCGATTTACCCGGGCCGGCGGCCGATGGTGAGCGGCGGTCCGGCCGGGTCGGCGAAGAAGTCATTTCCCTTGTCATCAACGATGATGAAGGCCGGGAAGTCGCGCACCTCGATCTTCCACACCGCTTCCATGCCGAGTTCGGGGTACTCCAGAACTTCGACGTGGGTGATGCAGTCCTGGGCCAGCCGGGCCGCGGCCCCGCCGATCGATCCGAGGTAGAAGCCGCCGTGCTTCCGGCAGGCCTCGGTGACCGCGGCCGACCGGTTGCCCTTGGCCAGCATCACGAACGACCCGCCCGCGGCCTGGAACTTGTCCACGTAGGAGTCCATCCGGCCCGCCGTGGTCGGCCCGAACGAGCCGGACGCGTAGCCGTCCGGGGTCTTGGCCGGCCCCGCGTAGTACACCGGATGGTCGCGCAGGTAATCCGGCATGGGCTCGCCCGCGTCCAGCCGTTCGGCGATCTTGGCGTGGGCGATGTCCCGGGCCACCACCAGCGGCCCGGACAGCGACAGCCGGGTCCGGATCGGGTACCGGGACAGCTCGGCCCGGATCTCGTCCATCGGCCGGTTCAGGTCGATCCGCACCACCTCGGCGGAACTGTCGGCCTCGGTCGGGTCGGGCAGGTACTGGGCCGGGTCGGTCTCCAGCTGCTCCAGGAACACGCCCTCGGGAGTGATCTTGCCCAGCGCCTGCCGGTCGGCCGAGCAGGACACCGCGATGGCGATGGGCAGCGACGCGCCGTGCCGGGGCAGCCGGATGACCCGCGCGTCGTGGCAGAAGTACTTGCCGCCGAACTGGGCCCCGATGCCGATCCGCCGGGTCAGCTCCAGCACCTGCTGCTCCAGCTCCAGGTCGCGGAAGCCGTGGGCCAGCATCGAGCCTTCCTTGGGCAGGCTGTCCAGGTAGCGGGCGGACGCGTACTTGGCCGTCTTCAGCGCGAACTCGGCGCTGGTCCCGCCGACTACGATGGCCAGGTGGTAGGGCGGGCAGGCGGCCGTGCCCAGGGAGCGGATCTTCTCCTCCAGGAACTCCAGCAGCCGGTCCGGGTTGAGCACGGCCTTGGTCTGCTGGTACAGGAACGACTTGTTGGCCGACCCGCCGCCCTTGGCCATGAACAGGAACTTGTAGGCGTTGCCGTCGGTGGCGTACAGCTCGATCTGCGCGGGCAGGTTGCTGCCGGTGTTCTTCTCGTCCCACATGGTCAGCGGGGCCATCTGGGAGTAGCGCAGGTTGAGCTGGGTGTAGGCGTCGTACACCCCCCGCGCGATGTGCTCCTCGTCACCGCCCGCGGTCAGCACGTGCTGGCCGCGCTTGCCCATCACGATCGCGGTCCCGGTGTCCTGGCACATCGGCAGCACGCCGCCCGCGGCCACGCAGGCGTTCTTGAGCAGGTCGCGCGCGACGTAGCGGTCGTTGGGGCTAGCCTCGGGATCATCGAGGATGGAGCGGAGCTGGCTCAGGTGACCGGGCCGCAGCCGGTGCGCGATGTCGTGCATGGCCGTGCTGGTCAGCAGGGTCAGGGCCTGCGGCTCGATCTCCGTGAACGTGGTGCCGAACGCCTCCCGGGTGCGGACCCCTTCCGTGCTCAGCAGCCGGTAGGGGGTGTCGTCGTCACCGAGGGGCAGCAGATCCGAGTAGCCGAATTCGGGCATGGAGCGGGTTTCCTCACCGGGTCGATCGTGGTCACCACCAGCTTAGGCCGCTGGCCCGGCCGCGGGCCGGTGCGGGCCCCGGCCACGGGCCGGTCACAATAGCGGACGAATCACGTGCACGTTCCACCGTGGGGCCGGCCACCTCGTTAAGATTTGTCGCGCGGCAAACGTCTGGTCGCGACACGACCTGAGCGGAGGACATGGGCGTGAGTTCAGTGCAGGCGGAGGGCAACGTGGCGGAGACGCTGGCGGCCCGGCAGGATGAGATCGTGCACGGGTGGGCCGACCTGCCCTTGTTCACCACGGTCTACGGGGGGCAGCGGGACGAGTCGCTGGCCGAGGCCACCCGGCTGCTCGAGGCCCTGGTCGAACTGGCCGGCGCCGGCCGGACCGATGACTTCCGGGCCCCCGGTTTCGCCGCGGTCCGGGAGGTGCTGTCCCGCATCACCTCGGAGCGGCTGCGGTCCGGCGGCGACCTCCAGCAGGTGCTGGACGAGATCGGGCAGCTCCGGCAGCCGGTGACCGCGATCTTCGACGGGCACCCCGGTGCCGCCACCGTGCCCGCCGAACTGGTCGCGATGACCGAGCTCATCGGTTCGCTGCGGGTGGTGGCGATGGTGGTGCTGCTCGGCGAGAGCGACGAGGTGGTGGCCCGGCAGCGGATGGAGCTGATGGAGATCTCCACCCCGGTCATCCGGCTGTGGGAGGGCATCGTCGCGGTCCCGCTGATCGGCACGCTGGACAGCGTGCGCAGCCAGGTGGTGATGGAGAGCCTGCTGTCCGGCATCGTGGACGAGCAGGCCGCCGTGGCCATCCTCGACATCACCGGTGTGCCCATGGTCGACACGCTGGTCGCCCAGCACCTGATGAAGACGGCGATGGCCGTCCAGCTGATGGGGGCCGAGTGCGTGATCAGCGGCATCCGCCCGCAGATCGCGCAGACCATCGTGCACCTGGGCATCGACCTGCGCGAGATCACCACCCGGGCGACCCTGTCCGACGCGCTCAAGTACGGCCTGGCGCGGACCGGGGTCACGCTGGGAGCCAGCGACTGACGTGGACCGTATCCCGATTCTGCGCCTCGGGCCGGTCCTGATCGTCAGCGTTCAGGGCGACCTGGCCGACGCCGTCGCGGTGGCCCTGCGCCACGACGTCGGTGACGCCGTCTCCTCCGGCGGGATCACCGGCGTCGTCCTCGACGTGTCCGGGGTGGCGATCGTCGACTCCTACCTGGGCCGGGTGCTGACCGAGATCGCGGCCGACTCCTCCCTGCTCGGCGCGAGCACGGTCGTGGCCGGCATCAAGCCCGCGGTGGCGATTACCCTGGTGGAGATGGGGCTTCGGCTGGACGGAGCGCGTACCGCCCGGTCCCTGGAGGCGGCCATGGCCATGCTCGGCACCAGCGTCGCGCCGGTGCCGTTCACGGCGGCCGGGAGCCCCGCCCGGAGCGGAGCGCCATGAGCATCGGCACCGCCCGCGCCGCGCTCCCGGTGCGCAGCGACGTGGACCTGATGGCCGTGCGCGAGGCCGCCCGCGGGGCCGCCGCCGAGGCCGGTTTCAGCCTGGTCAACCAGACCAAGCTGGTCACCGCGGTCAGCGAGCTGGCCCGCAACGCCGTGGTGCACGGCGGCGGCGGCGAGGTGTTCGTCGAACCGGTGCAGCGGGGCACGCTGCGCGGGGTCCGGCTGGTCGTGTCCGACCGCGGCCCGGGGATCGCCGACATCGAGGAGGCCCTGACCGACGGGCACACCACCGGGCAGGGCCTGGGCCTCGGCCTGGGCGGGGCCCGGCGGCTGGTCGACGAGTTCCGCATCGAGTCGCCCCCGGGCGAGGGCACCACGGTCACCATCGCCATGTGGGGCGGCCCGGCCCGGCCCGGGCCCGGTTCGCCCGTGCCTGGCCTGCCGCCGCTGCGGCCGCGGATGCCCATCCGGCCATGATCGTGGCCTTCGCTGTCACGGCCGGATGGGATCTGCCGGTCGGAGACCCCAGCCACGTGCACGCCGCGGTGGCCATGGCCGACGCCGCCGTGACCCACGCCGGGCTGGCCCCGGCCGACCGGGCCGCCTGCGCGCTGATCGCCACCGAGCTGGCCACCAACCTGGCCCGGCACGCCCGCGACGGCCAGCTGGTGGCCACCGCCACCGAGCCGGGCCCGGCCGCCTGGGTCCAGCTGGCCGCGGCCGACCACGGGCCCGGCATCCCGGATGTGGGCGCGGCCATGGCCGACGGGTATTCGACCGCCAACTCACTCGGCGGCGGCCTGGGCGCGTGCCGCCGCGCCGCCGGGGCCTTCGACCTCTACACCGCGCCCGGGGCCGGCACCGTGGTCGTCGCCCGCGTCGGCCCGGGGGCGGCCGGACCGGCCGGCCCGGCCCGGGTCGGCGGCATCCTGGCCGCCCGGCCGGGCGAGCAGGAAAGCGGCGACGCCTGGGCGGTTCTCCAGGACGCGGACGGCTTCACCGTGGCCGTCGTGGACGGCCTGGGCCACGGCCCGGACGCGGCCAAGGCCGCCGCCACCAGCCTGGACACGATCGCCCAAGCGGGCCCGGCCGAGGCCGGCGACCCGGTGGCCCTGCTCGGCCAGCTGAACCGCCGGCTGGCCGGCGGCCGGGGCGCGGTGGCCGGCATCGCCCGGCTGGCCGGCGGCTGGCTCACCTACGGCGGGGTCGGCAACATCGGCGCCCGCCTGGGTGCCCCGGGCACCGCGGGCCCCTCCGGCCTGTCCAGTGACTCGGGCCTCTCGGCGGCGTCGGGCCGGCGCGGCCAGTCCTGGGGCCTGGTCTCCAGCATGGGCACGCTCGGCCTGGGACAGCGGCTGCGCCCGCGGGCCGCGGTCACGCCCTGGCACGACAACAGCCTGTTCGCCGCCCATAGCGACGGCATCAGCTCGTCCTGGGACGTGTCCCGCTATCCCGGCGTGATCCGGCACGACCCGGCGGTCCTGGCCACCCTGGTCTGGCGCGACGCCGCCACCCGGGGCGACGACGCCGCCGTCCTGGTCATGGCCGGGGGTGCCCGCTGATGCCGGAAGAGTTCCTGTTCCAGACCCGGACCCACGGCCCGCAGGACGGCCCGCCCAGCCAGGACGGCCGGGACGGCCAGGACGGCCGGGACGGCCCGGCTCAAGACCCGGCCCAGCTCTGCGCCAGCCTGGCCACGTCCCTGACCATGCTCGAAGCCGGCACCGAGGAGCGGAACCACGCGGTGGCCGCGCTTTGGTCCCGGCTGCGCGACGGCGCCCCGGTCCGGGTCGCCTGCCGGCTCGTCTCCGCCGACGGCTACCGGGTGGCCGTGCTGACCGTGGACGACGAGGTCCTGGCCGAGGTCCGGCTGCCCACCGAGCTCCGGTCCCGGTGGACCCGGCCGGCCGTGCCGACCCTGCTCGACATCGTGGCCGATCAGGACGCCGCGCTGATCCGGCACCGGCAGGAGCTGGAAAGCACCGATCAGGGCCTGCTGGCCCTGCACGCGGACCTGGCCGATCAGGCCGAACAGCTCACCCGCAGCGGGGAGCGCCAGCGCGAGCTGCTGGAGACCGAGCAGGCCGCCCGGGCCGCGGCCGAGGCGGCCCGCGGTGCGGCCGAGGCGGCCCGGGCCCGGCTGGCCTTCCTCAGCCACGTGGGCGCGGTGCTGGGCGCCTCGCTCGACCACCGGCAGGTGCTGTCCCGGCTGTCCACCCTGCTGGTGCCGAGGTACGCCGCCGCCACCGAGGTCTGGCTGGTGGCCGAGAGCGGCCAGCTCGAGCTCTACGGCGCGCCCCCGGTCCTGCCCGGCGAGCCCGCCGACCCGGCCGCGCCGCCGGTGGTGCGCCGGGTCCGCGAGACCCGCCGGGCCGAACAGCTGACCCCCGGCCCGGACACCGGCGAGCACGGCATGCTGGTCGTCCCGCTGGTCTCGCTGGGCACGGTGCTGGGCGTGCTCACCGTCACCCCGCCCGGCCGCCCGTTCGCCCACGACGACGTGGTGATCGTCTCCGAGACCGCGGGCCGGGCCGCGGCCGCGCTGGCCAACGCGCTGCGCTTCGAGCAGGAGCGTGAGGTGGCCGAGCAGCTGCAGCACGCGATGCTGACCGAGCTGCCGACCGGCCCCGGCGCCGACTGCGCGGCCCGCTACCTGCCCGCGGTCACCGGGCTGAACGTCGGCGGCGACTGGTACGACGCCTACCACCGGCCCGACGGCACCCTGGTCCTGGCCGTGGGCGACGTGGCCGGGCACGGGCTGGCCGCGGCCACCCTGATGGGCCAGCTCCGCACGGCCATGCGGGCCTACGCCCTGGACCTGGCCGACCCGGGTGAGGTGCTGACCCGGCTGCACGCGCTGACCCGGCACCTGGACCCCGACCACTGCGCCACCGCGATCCTGGCCATGGTCACCCCCGGCGGCCAGATGAGCCTGGCCACCGCGGGCCACCCGCCGCCGCTGCTGCGCGACACCGACGGCACCGTGCACCGGCTGGAGTACCCCGGCCCCATGCTCGGCCTGCCCATCGACCACACCCACGTGGCGACCACCGTGCCGCTGCGGGCCGGGGCCACGCTGCTCTTCTACACCGACGGGCTGATCGAGCGGCGCGACGCCATCATCGACGTCGGCATCGACCAGCTGGCCGACGCGTTCGGGGTGGCCGCGGGCGGCCCGGAGCAGATCGCCGACACCGTCTGTGAGGTCATGCTGGCCGGCAGCAGCCGCGAGGACGACACCTGCCTGCTGATCTGCCAGCTGACCCCGGAACGCCGGTGAGCACGCCCCGGTCCGGAGTCAGGGACCGCCGCGCTCGGTCCTGTCCCGCCTCACGCGGAAATGGAGAAAGGGATACCGCCGCCCGGCTCTCTGGAGCCGTCGGACGAGGCGGTGGCCAGCCCCTCCGGCTCGGCCGCGCGCTGGAAGGCGGCCAGCCCCTGGGCCAGGTCGGCCCGGTCGGCCGGGCTCATCGCGCCCAGCACCAGGGCGATCTGCTCCTGGCGGCTGGTGCGGGCCTGCTCCAGCAGGGCCTCGCCCTCGGGGGTCAGCCGCAGGCTGACGGCACGGCGGCTGGCTCGCCCGGTGTCCCGGGTGAGCAGACCGGCTGCTTCCAGCCGGTCGCAGAGACGGCTGGCCGACGACGGAAGCGCGCCGAGAGCCTCCGCGAGCTGGCTCAGGTTCAGCTCGCTGTACCGGCCCACCGCGGTGAGCGCCCGCAGCTGGGTGGGCGAGACGCGGACGTCGAGCGACTCCGCGACGTGCGCCCAGATTCCCACCAGGGCCTCGGCAGCCGCCTCCACCTCGGCCACCCGCTGAGCTGCGGCGGGGTCAGCCTTGTGCGAGGCCATGGAACAACTCTTGCACACTCGGGTACCGCAAAGCACCCACCAACTGGTCAGCCGGCCCATCTAACCTGGGTTCTGGCTGCCACCAAACGCCTGTGAGAGACCATGACTGAAGACCGCCAGGCCGTGGAACGGGCCATCTGGTCCGCCCGGCCACCCGTCCTGATCGAAGCCGCCCGCGACGCCGTCGACGCCTGGCTCGGGGTGACCGGCACCGAGGTCATGCTCATCGACTATCACCAGTCGCACCTGGTCCCGTTCGGTGACGGCACCATCGGCGGCACCACTGGCGCCACGGCCGTGCCGGTCAACAACCACCCGGCCGGCCAGGCCTACGCCGCGGTCCGCCCGGTACGTGACGATGATCACCTTTATCTGCCGCTGGCCGTGTACGGCGAGCGGACCGGCGTGCTGGCCGTCCGGCTGCCCGCCGGCGCCGGCGAGGCCGTGACCAGCGACCTGGAGCTGGTGGCGGACACGCTGGGCCGGGCCCTGCGGCTGGCCGACACCGCCACCGACGTCTACCGCGAGGTCCGGCGGCGCAAGCGGCTCACGATCGCGGCCGAGCTGCAGTGGGACCTGCTGCCCGGCCGCACCTGCTCGGCCGGGGAGTTCTCCCTGGCCGGGCAGCTGGAGCCCGCCTACACGGTGTCCGGCGACAACTTCGACTGGTCGCTGTCCCGGCAGTACCTGACCCTGTCGGTCAGCGGGGGCATGGGCAACGGCATCGGCGCCGCCCTGCTCACCCAGCTCACGGTCAACTCGCTGCGCAACGGCCGCCGCTCCGGGGCCGGACCGGCCGAGTCGGCCGAACTGGCCAACGGCATCATCTACGGCCAGTACGGCGGCAAGGCCCATTCGGCCACCCTGCTGCTGCGCATCGCCGTGTCCACCGGTGAAGCGGAAGTCATCGACGCCGGCTCGCCGCGCATGCTCCGCGTCCGGGGCGGTGACATCGAGCCGCTGACCTTCGACGAGCAGTTGCCGCTGGGCATGTTCAGCGACACCCGCTACCGGACCCAGCCGCTGACCCTGGTCCCCGGCGACCGGCTGATCATCATCAGCCAGGGCCTGTTCAGCGCGCGCAGCCCCGGCGGGCGGATCTACGGCGACGCCTCGCTCGGCGCCGCCCTGCGCAGCGCCCGGATGCAGGACCCCAACGAGACCGTGCGCTTCGTCATCAGCGACCTGCTGGCCCACCACGAAGGCACTGACCTGGTCGGCGACGCCATCGCCGTCTGCCTGGACTGGGCCGGGGCGACCGGGCACCCGGTGGTGGCGGCCAGCACCAGCGTCACCGACCTTCCACGGCCGGGCGACACGTCACCTGATGTCATGACTTGATGACGGATGACCGTCCTTGTATTGTGACGCCATGCGGCGGCGCCGCGCCGCGCGGTGCCCCCGTCCGCGCGAAGTCCGCTCGCCACGCGGTGCCCCCGTCCGCGTGTGGCTGAGCAGGCGGCGCCGCCGCAACCATTCGGTGTCAGCCGGGGGACGACCCCCCGAACTCCCGAACCCCCCGATATTTAACGCCGGGCGCGCGCGTCTCGGGCAGTGCGCCGGGTGAGCAGTGCGCCGGGTGATAAGAAGCGGGGATGACCCAGACACCTGCATTCGAAGAGCTGCTCGCCTTGGTCCAGGACCGCTCCGCCGCTCTGCGCAGCAGCGTCGCAGGCTCGCCCGATCTGGGTGTCCGCGTTCTCAGCCGGCCTGCTGGCCCGCTCGGCCGCAGCCACCCAGGAGCTGATCGCTGCCCTGCGAGCCGCGGGTCCCGCATCGGGCTGCTGGACCTGGTGGGGTGACTCCGGCGTCCCGATGACCAGTGGTGCGGTAGCGCGTCATCAGGTCCAGGAGGCCGCTATCCACGCCTTCGACGCACAGCTGGCCACCGGAACTGCCCAGCCCGTCCCGGCAGTTGCCGCAATCGACGGCATCGCCGAGTTCATCAGCATCAGCCACGGCACCGCCGGCCCCTGGCGATACGAGCCGGCCCGGATCGGCCTGCACGCCGCCGAAGGCCAATCATGGCTGCTCGACCTGACCGCGTCGGGCGCACACGTCATCAACGGCCAGCACGAGACGGCCGCTGGCCTGCACGGACCGGCGAGCAACCTGCTGCTTACCCTGCACGGCCGCCTTCCCCTGGACAGCCTGCACAGCGAAGGTGACCGGGTCACCCTGGAGAACTTCCTGCACTGGCCCAATCTGAGCTGACCCCAGCCCGACAACCCCTATCAAAGGCTGGGCCGCTCGGCAGGGCTCCGGGATGCCTGGCCTACCTGGCCTGCGGAAGCTGCTTCGTGGGGCGGGTCCCCAGGTGGGCGGGACGGAATTTACTCAGAGCTGGGCCTTCAGCTCGTCGATCTTGCCGATGTGCTCGCGGAGCTGGGTATAGGCGGGGCGCTCACGGATGCGGGTCAGCGCCCAGCGGACGCCTTCGGCGCGGTTGGAGACGATGCCGGCGGTGATCAGGGCGTCGAGGACCTCAAGGTCCCTGGGGTCGAGCCGTGCCATCACCGGGGTGAGGTTGCGGCCCGGGGCCGTGCGATCCGGCGGGCCGACAGACATCGAGATGACGGGATGCTTGCGCTCCCCGGGCTGCGCGGGGAGCGTGAATTCCGCGCGCCCGATGAGGGGCATCTTCTGGGCGACCTTCTTGCGCAGGTCCTCGATGGCCCCACGATGCGCCTTGTCAAACGCGTGAAGCGTCTCATCCGGGTCTTCGCCTGTCGCGGTGAGGATCACCCGGATCATCGCCTGGCCGGGCTCGATCACGGGCTCGTCGCCGTACTGCAGCACCTCGACCTTCTGCACGGTCCCGTCGCCGCACTGCCTGTTCAGCTCTGCTTCGGCCTCGCGCTCGAGGTGCTCCTTCTCTTCTTGGTCCACGATCAGCTCCTTGATTGCTCGAGCAATCAGCGTAACTCCGGCTACTCGTGCACTCAACAAGTTTTCGGGGCCAGCCGATGGGCGGGCGGTTCGGCGTGTGGGGGTTATGTGCCCGGTTTAGCCGCGATTCCAGCTGATTCCCGGATGCGCTGGACGGCATTCGGCCGGATGCATGACGGCCGCCGCGAGCTTGTTGCTAGTGGAAACTCCC
>DASXMW010000151.1:0-13973 GCA_036495425.1 Streptosporangiaceae bacterium
TGGCCGGGCTGCGGTTGTAGCCGGTGACCTCGAACCCGGCCCGGACCAGGTTGGCGGCCATCGGGCCGCCCATGATGCCGAGCCCGATGAAAGCGATCTTCGTCATTCGTTGCCCTCCTGGCCACTCGGGGCGGCGCGGCGGTCGCGGGGCAGCCAGGCCAGGCTGGCCTCGGTGCCGGTGGTGGGCTTGTACTCCAGGCTGACCCAGCCCCGGTAGCCCCGGTCCTGCAGGGCGACCAGGTAGCGGTCCAGGTCGAGCCGGCCGCTGCCGGGCTCGCCCCGGCCGGGCGCGTCCGCGATCTGCACGTGCCCGGTGACATCGGTGTGGGCGGCGATGGCTCGGTCCAGGTCGTCGCCGTTGCTGGCCAGGTGGTACAGGTCGCACAGGAAGACCACGTTGGCCGCGCCCGCGGCCCGGGCCCGGTCCACCACGGCCACCGCGTCGTCGGCGGTGCGGAGGGGGTAGGGCTTCGGCCCGCTGACCGGCTCGATGAACACGGCGGCCCCGATCCCGGCCGCGGCCTTGGCCGCCAGCGCGATGTTCTCGGTGGCCAGCTCGTCCTGGGCCGCGGCGGGCACGCCCTCGACCCGGTTGCCGTACAGCGCGTTGAACCCGCGCACCCCGAGCCGGGCCCCGATGGTGACAGCGACATCCACGTTGTCACGGAACTGGGCGCTGCGGGCCGGGATGGAGAGCACGCCGCAGTCCGGCCCGCCCAGGTCGCCGCCGAAGAAGTTCAGCCCGATCAGGTCCACCCCGGCGTCCTGGACCGCGGCCACGAACCGGTCGACCTCGCGGTCCGGCGGCACCGGCTGGCCGGGCCACGGCCACCAGAACTCGATGGCTGGGAAGCCCGCCGCCGCCGCCGCGGCCGGCCGCTGCAGCAGCGGCACCTCGGTGAACAGCAGCGAGCAGTTGGCCAGAAAAGGGAGCGAGTGCCCGATCGGTGTGGTCATGTTTTCCGTATCCCGAAAGTTGTTTTCCGTTCCATGGATGACATTAGGCCGGCGGCCCGGAGCCGTCAACCGCCTCGGAGGGGCGCACCTGACTTTTGATATGTGAATATTGAATTTTGTATCCTGGAAAGATGAGTGAAACTCGAGCGGACCGGGCCGGGACCGCCAAGGCCGGGGCGGGTGGCGTGCAGTCGATCGAGCGGGCGTTCGACCTGCTCGAGATGCTGGCCGACGCGGGCGGGGCCCTGGGCCTGTCCGAGCTGGCCACCGCGTCCGGACTGCCGCTTCCCACCGTGCACCGGCTGGTGCGCACCCTGGTCAACCGGGGGTACGTCCGGCAGGAGGCCTCACGCCGGTACACGCTGGGGTCGCGGCTGATCCGGCTGGGTGAGATCTCCAGCCAGATGCTCGGCACCTCGCTGCGGCCGTTCCTGGCCAAGCTGGTCCGGCTCACCGGCGAGACCGCCAACCTGGCCATGCTCGACGGCGACGAGGTGGTCTACCTGGCCCAGGTGCCCAGCCCCCACCAGATGCGGATGTTCACCGAGCCCGGCCGCCGGGTCCGCACCCACGCCACCGCGGTCGGCAAGGCCCTGCTGGCCCAGCTGCCCCCGGCCGAGGCCCGGGCCCTGCTCGGGCACGGCATGCCCGCGTTCACCCCGACCACGATCACCGACCCCGACCTGCTGCTGGCCCACCTCGAGGTCATCCGGCGGCAGGGCTACGCGGTCGACGAGGGCGAGCAGGAGGTCGGCGTCCGCTGCTTCGCGGTGGCCGTGCCCGACGCGCCCGCCCGCCTGGCCGTGTCGGCGTCCGGGCCGACGGCCCGGATGACCGACGACGCCGCCGAGCGGATCGTGCCCGCGCTGACCGGGATCGCGGCCGAGATCTCCAAGACCATCGCGGCCGAGGGCGCGGCCTGACCCAGCGCCGCGCCCCTGGCACCCGGTCAGACCGGGCCGGTCCGCGTGTCGTCGTCCGGCACCGCCCCACGCTCGGGCACGTTGAGCGCCACCCCGCCCTCGCGGACGGCCAGGCTGACCGCGCTCTCGCCCTTGGGCCCGCGGACCCAGTGGTTGAACACCAGGTTGAGGGTGAACACCACGATCACCGTCGAGGTGATGCTGGACCCGAAGATGACCTGGAAGTCGGTCGGGAAGTTCTCGTAGAAGGCCGGCTGGACGGCCGGGATCAGGCCCGCCGAGAACGACACCGCCACGATGAGCAGGTTGTGGTTGCCGTCGAACGACGCCTTGTTCAGGGTCTGGATGCCGACCGCGGTCACCATCGCGAACATCACCGTGGCCGCGCCGCCGATCACCGGGCCGGGCACGTTGGCCACGATCTGGCCGATCTTGGGCAGGATGCCGAGCAGCACCAGCAGGCCGCCACAGGTGGCCACCACCCAGCGGCTGCGCACCCGGGTCAGCCCGACCAGCCCGACGTTCTCGGCGAACGCGGTGTCCGGGAACGAGTTGAAGATCCCGGCCAGCACCGCCGACAGCCCGTCGGTGGCCAGGCCGCGGGCCAGGTCGCTGGGGGTCAGCTCCTTGTCCACCATCTCGGCCACGGCCAGCATGTCGGCGGTCGACTCGGTGTAGGTGACCAGCATGACGATACACATCGAGATGATGGCCGCGGCCTCGAACTTCGGGTGACCGAACCGGAACACGCCGCTGAAGCCGACCCACTTGGACGCGCTGACGCTGGAGAAGTCCAGCAGGTGCATGGGCCAGGCGACCAGGGTGCCGATGGCGATCGACAGCAGCACCGCGATCTGGCCGACGAACCCGCGGAAGAAGCGGGTGATGACCACGATGATCAAGATCACCAGGCCGGCCAGGGCGATGTGGGAGACCTGGCCGAAATTCTTCGCGGTGGGGTCGTCGCCGGCGATCAGGCTGACGTCGGCGCCGATCAGGGACAGCCCGATGACGCAGATGACCGTGCCCGCCACCAGCGGCGGGAAGAACCGCACCAGCATCGAGAACGGCTTGGCGATCAGCAGGCCGAACACGCCCGCGCACAGCAGGGCCCCGTACACCGCGGCCAGCCCGTACTGCTGAGCAATGATGATCATCGGGCTGAGCACGGTGAACGTGGCCCCGGCCACCACCGGCAGCCGGACCCCGAAGATCTTCCCGATGCCGACGCTCTGGATCAGGGTGGCCACCCCCGACACCAGCAGGTCGGCGTTGACCAGCAACCCGATGGTGGAGGTGGGCAGCTTCAGCGTCCCGCCCACGATGAGCGGGACCGCGACCGCGCCCGCGTACATGATGAACAGGTGCTGCAGGCCCAGGACGAACAGCCGGTGAGCGGGCAGCACCTCGTCCACGGGATGGACCGTGCGCTGGTCCGGTGGGCTCGGGGGCGGGGCTTTGGTGGTGTTGGACAGCGACATGTCGGCTCCCGGGGCAAGATTCCGTATGGTGAAATATGGTTTCCGGATTACAGATAAGTTAGATTCGTCATCGGGAACGGTCAAGGGGTTGGGGCAGCGGAGGACAGTGTGACTTCAGAAAGCTCTGTGATACCGGGGGCGGAAGGGGCCGGGCTGGCGGTGTTCAACGCGCTGCCGGACGACCAGGCCCGGGACGCCCTGCTGGCCTGCTGCCGCGCGGCCCGGTGGGCGGACGAGCTGACCGCCGGGCGGCCCTACCCGTCGCTGGCCGCGCTGCGGGCCCGGGCGGCCGCGGCGCTGACCGACGCCGACGTGACCGAGGCGCTGGCCGGGCACCCGCGGATCGGCCAGGCGCCCAGCACCGGGCACAGTTCGTTTTCCCGGTCCGAGCAGTCCGGCGTGGCCGGCGCCGACGACCAGGTCCGGGCCGAACTGGCCGCGGGCAACCGGGCCTACGAGGACCGGTTCGGGCACATCTACCTGGTCTGCGCGAGCGGGCGCAGTGCCCGCGAACTGCTGGGCATCCTGCGCGGGCGGCTCGGCAACGACCCGGACGCCGAGCGCGGGGTCGTCCGGGCCGAGCTGATCAAGATCAACGACCTGCGGCTGGCCAAGCTGACCGGAGAAACCTCATGAGTACCGTGACCACGCACGTGCTGGACACCGCGCTGGGCGGGCCCGCGGCCGGGGTGGCGGTGCGGCTGGAGCGTGTCGGTGACGCCTCCGCCCCTGTGGCCGAAGGCGTCACCGACGCGAACGGGCGGATCAGCGACCTGGGCCCGGACGGCCTGGCCCCGGGGACGTACCGGATCGTGTTCGGCACCGGCGCCTACTTCACCAGGGACGGCCGCCGGGCGTTTTATCCCGAGGTCACGGTGACGTTCCTGATCGAGGCGGGCGGGGGGCACTACCACGTCCCGCTGACCCTGAGCCCGTTCGCCTACTCCACCTACCGGGGGAGCTAGGGGTCACGTGGCTGGGGCAGCCGCTCCTGGCCGGCGTTCCCGAGGAGGGCCGAAACCAGGGCGTCCGGGGCGGCGCCCTGGTGCAGCAGCAGGCCGGCGGCGACCGGCTGCGGGCCCTGGGCCTCGATGCGGCTGCCCTCGCCCTGGTCGGACCGGTCGTAGACGAAGCGGGCGCAGACGTCGCGGTACAGGCGGGCCACCCCGGACGCGGTGGCCGGGAGGTTGATCGCGGCCAGCAGGGCGGCGCGGGACTGGCCGCGGCGGCGCTCGCCCTCGTCGGTGATCGGGACGCTGGCCACCACCGGGGAGACCGCCACCACCCGCTCGCGCCGCTGTTCCAGGGCCTTGGTCACGCCGGGCAGGCCCAGGATGGGCAGCATGCTGGCCACCGGGTTGCTGGGGCCGAGCACGATCAGGTCGGCGGACTCGATGGCGGCCAGCACGCCGGGGGCAGCCTGAGCGGTCCCGATGCCGTCGAAACGAACGCCGCGCACCCCGGGCGCGGCCTGCTCGCGGACCAGGTACTCCTGGTAGTGCAGCAGGCGGCCGTCGGTGGTGCTGATCCGGGTGGTGACCTCGTGATCGGACATGGGCAGCACCCGCGGGCGGACGCCGAGCGAGGCGGCCAGCCGGGCGGTGACCTCGGTCAGCGTGCGCCCGTCGGCCAGCAGACCGGTCCGGAACAGGTGGGTGGCCAGGTCCCGGTCGCCGAGCGCGAACCAGCTGGGGCCGCCCAGTTCGCTCAGCGCCTTCATACATTCGAAGGTCTCGTCCCGGAGTCCCCAGCCGCGCTCGGCATCCTGGCGGCCGGACAACGCGTACAGGGTGGTGTCGAGGTCCGGGCTGATCCGCAGGCCGCCCAGGCGCAGGTCGCCGGCGGTGTTGACCACCAGGGTCAGGCGGGACGGCCCGGCCGCCCGGGCCAGCAGCTGCCACAGCCGGGATGCCCCGCCGCCGCCCAGGCCCACAATGCCGCCCATAGCAGGTCATGATAGGGCTCAGCCGAGGGTGACCGGGAGCGAGGACAGGCTGCGGACCAGCAGGCTGCCCCGCCAGTGCAGGTCGCCGGGCGGGCCGGCCAGGGCCAGGTCCGGGAGCCGGTCGAGCAGCCGGCCGATGGCGATCTGCCCCTCCAGCCGGGCCAGCGGGGCCCCCACGCAGTAGTGCACACCGTGGCCGAAGGCCAGGTGACCTTCGGGACGCCGGCCGAGGTCGAGCACGTCCGGGTCGGCGTACCGGTCCCGGTCCCGGTTGGCGGCCAGCAGTGAGATCAGCACCAGTTCGTCGGCCGGGATGACCGTCCCGGCCACCCGCACCGGCTCGGTGGTGAACCGCACGGCCGCGATGTGGATGGCGCCCTGGTAGCGGAGGAACTCCTCGATCGCGGCGGGCATCAGGCCGGGCTCGGCCCGCAGCCGGGCCAGTTCCCGCGGGTGCTGCAGCAGGGCCAGCACCCCGTTGCCGATCAGGCCGACCATCTTCTCCAGCCCGGCCACCAGCAGCAGGAAGGCCATCCGGACCAGCTCGTCCGGCCACAGGATGCCGTCCCCGCTGGTCTGGTGGACCAGGTCGGACAGCAGGTCATGGGCGGGTGAGACCCGCTTGGCGTCGATGAGCGCGGTCAGGTAGGCCGAGACGCTGCGGGTGGACTCCCGGGCCACGTCGGGCGGCACCGACGAGACGATGGCCTTGGACCAGCGCCGGAAGTCGTTGAGGTCGGCGGCCGGCACCCCGAGCAGCTCGCAGATCACGGTGACCGGCAGCGGGAAGGCGTAGTCCTCGATCAGGTCGGCCGGCCCGTCCGGCGGCAGCCGGTCCAGCAGGTCGTCGGCGATCTGCTCGATGCGCGGCCGCAGCCGGGCCACGGTCCCGGCCGTGAAGGCCTGGTCGACCAGGGCCCGGAGCCGGGTGTGGGCGGGCGGATCGCTGTTCAGCATGTGCGCCGACAGCGTCGACTCGTACGGGCCGGCCACACCGGGCAGCAGCGACCGGACCCCGAAGTAGTCGGTGCTCAGCCGGTCGTCGGCCAGCAGGGCCCGGGCCTGCTCGTGGCCGGCCACCAGCCACACGTGCTCACCCCCGGCCAGCACGGCCCGCTGCACCGGCCCGGCGCTGCGCAGCCGCTGGTAAACGGACCAGGGGTCCGACACGAATGCGCGGTCGATCGCGGTGAGTTCGTTCGTCTGCTGCATATCGCGCTCCCTCTCCCCCGGGGAACTGATAGCACGCTCCATTGCCTCAATTAGGCTCATCGGCAAGATTTTCTTAAAAAAATGCCGGAGGCCGGAAAAGTGATGCCAGCAAGGTTCCGGGGCCGGCGGATCCCCGTACCCGGCCGGCCCCGGATGCCCCTGGTTAGGGCGATCCGACTCGAACACGATACCGGCGCCAACACCGAGGTGGCGGGTGGCTCTACTACCAGGATAAGAAGAATCTGGCTGCCCGCCCCGACCGTATAAGACCCTTGGACCGCCGGCCCGAGAGGCCGGTCCCGCAAATGCGGAATGCATGCCGAAATCGCAGGTGCGCGATTCACAGCTTGGGAAAAGGGGATATTCAATGCGTCATGCGCTGATCCGGCCGGCCGTCCTGGGGGTGGCGGCCGTGCTGGCAGTACCGGTGCTCGCGGCCACCGCCAACGCCGCGCCCACCACCGTGTACGTCGCGCCGGGCGGGCGGGCTGGGGCGGCCGGCCACTCGTGCGCCACCGCGGCCTACGCCTCGATCCAGGCGGCGGTCACCGCCGCCCCGGCCCGGGGCACGGTGATCGTGTGCCCGGGCACCTACCACGAGAGCGTCACCATCACCAAGGCCCTGCGCCTGGCCGGGCGGCCGGGGGCCACGATCGACGCCACCGGCCAGCCCTACGGGGTCGGCGCGGCCGCCTCTTACGTGACGATCAGCGGGCTGACCGTGCGCGGAGCCAGCGTGGGCGGCCTGCTGGCCGACGGGATCGTCACCGCCGGCCTGGTCAACGGGGCCATGACCCCGGCCGATCACGTCACGATCACCGGGGACACCACCGAGGACAACGCGGGCTCCGGGATCGACATAAACAGCACCTCGCACTCGGTGGCGGCGGGCGACCGGTCCACCGGCAACAGCGTGGGCATCAACGTCTCCGACGACTTCAACCGGACCGCGTCCGCCAACGTGATCAGCGGCAACGTGACCAACGACAACCCGGGCGGCTGCGGCATCGCCCTGGCCGACCACACCGGCGACGGCATCGCCCACAACCTGGTGGCCGGGAACGTGTCCAACGACAACGGGCTGGGCACGCCGTCGGCCGCGGCCGCCTCGGCCGGCAGCGGGGTGATCCTGGCCGGGGCCACCGGCGGCGTGTTCGGCAACACCGTGATCGGGAACGTGTTCGACGGCAACGGGCACGCCGGGTTCGACGTGCACGCGCACGCGCCGGGCATGAACCTGTCCGGCAACGTGGTCACCGGCAACCGGATCGGCGTCAACAACCTGCGCACGTCCGAGGGCGACACCCAGACCACCGGCGTGTACCTGGGCGACGCCAGCCCGCTGGCCATCACGGTCGAGGGCAACACGATTTCCGGCGACTACTACGGCATCTTCACCGCGGGCGGCCCGGTCACCGTCCGGGGGGCCAGCCACAACCGCTTCCAGGGTGTGACCAGCCCGTTCGGCAGTTCACCGACCTTCTCGTGAGCTGACTTTCCCCTCATCGTGATGGCCCGGCGCGCCGCGCCGGGCCATCACGGGTCCATCCCAGGTCATCGCCCATTTATGGAGAATCAATCGCATAGGTCTTGAATGTGCCTATCTTGACCTTGGAGACGCCCGGCCGCGGGGGCCGGTGCGCCTCGGCGCGGCAGGCAGCGGGGGGCGCGGCCTGACGCGGGATCCTCCGTCACGGGGAAGGGCACGGGGAAACCATGCTGCTGATGTCGCTATCCGCGGGTGCCGGAGGCGCCGCCGCGGGCACGTCGGGTGCCACCGCCGGCACCAGCGAGGAGGCGCGGCGCCGCGAGTTCGCCGCCTTCCTGCGCAGCCGGCGGGAACGGATCAGCCCGGACGAGGTGGGCATCCGGCCCACCGAACGACGCCGCACGCCGGGCCTGCGCCGGGAGGAGGTCGCCGAGCTGGCCGCGGTCGGGGTGACCTGGTACACCTGGCTCGAGCAGGGGCGCCCGGTGCGCGCGTCCGCGCAGGTGCTGCAGGCCATCGCCGACGCCCTGCTGCTCGACCCGAGCGAGCGGTCGTACCTGTTCACCCTGGCCGAGCTGGCCGAGCCGCCGGAACAGCAGGAGGCCGGGGAGATCCCGGCCTTCCTGCCCGCGTTGCTCCGGCGGCTGGACCCGTACCCGGTCGCGGTCCAGAACGCGCGCTGGGACGTGCTCGCCTTCAACCGGAGCTTCGACGGGCTGCTGGGCATGGGGTCGGTGCCGCGGGCCGAGCGGAACGCGCTGATGCTCTACTTCACCGACCCGGACCGGCGCCGCTACTGGACCGAGTGGGAGGAGCACGCCCCCCGCCTGGTCAGCCAGTTCCGCACCGCGATGGCCCGCCACGTCAGCGACCCGGCCTACCGGCAGCTGCTGGACCGGCTCCGGCACGCCTCCCCGGTCTTCGACCGGCTCTGGCAGCAGCACGAGGTCGGGGTGTACGGCACCACCCCCAAGCACTTCCGGCACCCGGTGGTGGGCGAGCTCAGCCTGATCCGCTTCCACCTGTGGGCCGAGCCGCGGGTGGACGGGCTGCTGGCCGCGGGCTGGACCCCGGCCGACCGGGACACCGAGGTCAGGCTGGCCCGCCTGCTCCCGCTCGCGACGGCGGACGCGGTGTCGTGACCGCCTGACCGGACCGGGCCAGCGCGAACCGGAGCGCCCCGGCCGCGGCCAGCGCGGCCCCGATCCCCCAGGCCAGCCGGGGCGGCGGGTGACCGGGGCCGGGCAGCCCGCTGGTCACCGAGGCGATCAGCAGCAGCACGGCGGTGCCCAGCGCGGTGCCGAGCTGGGCGGCGGTGTTGATGATGCCCGACGCGCTCCCCCGCCAGCGCTCGCTGACCTCGGTGCCGAGGCCGGTGGCGGCCACCGAGGACAGCCCGATGCCCAGGCCCGCCGCGGCCGCGCAGATCGGCACCGCCCACGCCGAGCCGGCCGCCGGGATCAGCGCGGCGTCCGCGACCGCGATGATCAGCAGCCCGGCCGCCACCACCCGGGGCGGGGCGACCCGCCGGAGTACGGCCGCGGCGGCGGCCGACCCCACGATGACCAGCAGGCTGAACGGGATCAGGGTCACGGCCGCCTCGAGCGGCGTGCGGTGCAGGGTGTTCTGCAGGTACAAGGTGACCAGCGTGACCACCGAGCTGGTGGCCGCGGTGTTGAGGAAGCTCCCCAGGGCACCCTGGCGCAGCGGGCGGCCTCGGATCAGCGGGCCCGGCAGCAGCGGCGCGGCCGCACGCCGGTCGACGGCCAGGAACCCGGCCAGCAGGATCGCGCAGGCGGCCAGCAGCAGGCCGCCGGCCAGCCGCCCGGCGGGCCGGGTGATCACGGTGGTGCCGACCACGAAGGTCATCACGGCCGCGGTGAACGCGGCCGACCCGCCCAGGTTCAGCGAGGTCGCCGGGCGGTCGCCGGCGTCGCCGGGCACCGACGCGGTGATGGCCGCGGCCAGGCCGGCCGCGATCGGCAGGTAGGCCCAGAACACGAACTGCCAGCTGGCCAGGTCGGTGACGATGCCGCCGACCACGAATCCGCTGGCCCCGGCGGCCGCGCCGGCCGCGCTCCAGGCGGCGATGGCCCGTCGCCGTTCCGGCCCCTCCGCGGTCACCGTGGTCAGCAGGCGCAGGGCCGACGGCACCGAGGCCGCGGCCGCGGCCCCCTGCAGGCAGCGGCCCGCGGTCAGGGCCGTCACCGAGGTGGCGGTGGCGGCCACCACGCCGCCCACGGCCAGGATGGCCAGGCCGGCCAGGATCGTCCGGCGGTGGCCGTACCGGTCCCCGAGCCGGGCCCCCAGCATCAGCAGGCCGCCGAAGAACATGGCGTACCCGGTGGCCACCAGCGCGCTGCTGGACGGGGACGCCCGCAGGCTGGCCAGCATGGCGGGCAGCGCGGTGACCACCACGGTCACCCCGAGCACGTCGATGAACTGGACCAGGCACAGGGCGGTGACCGCCAGGGACGCGGACTGCCGCCCCGGCCTCACGCCGGGCTGGCGTGCCGGACCCGGCGGCGCAGGTCCCCGTGACCGGCGCCGAAACCGTGGGCCAGCAGCCAGCTGGTCATCCACTCACGGTCCGGGTGGCTGGCGGGCACCACGTTGTAGATGTAGTTCAGCCCGCGCCCGGCCGCCTCGGCCTCGAGCTGGTTGACGATGAACGCGCCGATGCCGGCCCCGCGCCGGGCCGGGTCGACCAGGAACGTGATCTCGGCGTCGCCCCACTCGCTGTCCAGCCAGCCGTAGCCGGCCACGGTGCCGTCGTCCCTGACCCGCCACCACTCGTTGGCCAGGGGCTGGCCCGGAGCGGGCCGGTCCAGGCCGACCGCGGCCAGCTCGGCCGGGCCGAACATGCGCTGCTTGGCCTCGTCCCAGCGGGGCGTGTCCTCTTTTTCCCAGTGCAGGCTCATGACCTCTCCGGCTACTTCGGCACGGCTTCGGTCGGCGGGTCGCTGGGCACCAGCACGCTGGCGGCCATCCGGCGCAGCTCGACCCGGCGAATCTTCCCCGTGGCGGTGGTGGGGTAACCAGGCACGAACACCACCTTGCGCGGGCGCTTGAACGACGGCAGTCCCTGACGGCAGAACTCGACCAGCTCGTCCTCGGTCGCCGACCGCCCGTCGGCCAGCACCACGTAGGCGACCGGCTTCTCCAGCCCGTTGGTGTCGGGGGCGGCCACCACCACGGCCTGGGCCACGGCCTCGTGAGCCAGCAGCCGGCCTTCGACCTCGGCCGGGCTGACCCAGATGCCGGAAGCCTTGAGCATGTCGCCGGTGCGGCCCAGGCAGGCGTAGTAGCCTTCGGCGTCCCGCACGTAGGTGTCCCCGGTCCGCAGCCACTCGCCCTGGAACACCTGGCGGGACGTGTCGTACCGGGCCCAGTAGCCGGTGGCGGTGGAGCCGCCCCGCACGAACAGCGTGCCGGGCGTGCCGGGCGGCACGTCCTGGCCGTTCTCGTCGAGCAGGCGCAGGTCGTAGCCGGGCACCGCGACCCCGGTGGTGCCCGCCCTGACCTCGCCGGGCCGGTTGGACAGGAAGATGTGCAGCATCTCGGTCATGCCGATGCCGTCCAGGATGTCCACGCCGAAGTGGGACGTCCACCGGGTGTAGAGCGCGGCCGGGAGCGCCTCCCCGGCCGAGGCGGCCAGCCGAACGCCGGCCAGCGCGCCGGCGGGCAGGTTGGCCCGGAGCATGTTGGCGAAGAAGGTCGGGCCCGCGAAGAACAGGGTGGCACCGTATTTGCCGGCCGCGGCGGCGATCACGTCCGGCCGGGACGGGCTGGGCTCCAGCACCGCGGTGGCCCCGGCCGAGAGCGGGAACAGCAGCGAGTTGCCCAGGCCGTAGGCGAAGAACGCCTTGGCCGCCGACAGGCAGCGGTCCTCCGGGCGGATGCCGAGCACCCGGGTGCCGTAGGTCTCGCACACGACCTGGATCGCGGCCTGCCGGTGCATGGCCGCCTTGGCCGTCCCGGTCGTGCCCGAGGTGTAGAGCCAGAACGCGGGCGAGTCCGGATGGGTCGGGTAGACCGTCTCGTCGGCCGGGCCCGAGGCCAGCTCGCCCAGGCGATGCACCGGGACCGGGGCCCCGTCCAGGGCGATGTCGGTCAGGATCCCGGCCAGCTCGGGCGCGGCCGCGGCCGCCCCCACCGCGACCGGGCCGAACTCGTGAGTTATGGCCAGGAACCGGGCCCGGGAGTCGCGCAGCAGTTCGGCCACGCCGTCGGCGTGCAGCATGGTCGAGACCGGCACCGGGATCGCGCCGATCCGCATGGCGGCCAGGTAGACCACCACGAACTGCGGCGAGTCGGCCATCAGCATCAGCACCCGCTGCTCGGGCTGCAGGCCCAGGCCGCGCAGGCCGGCCGCAGTCCGGCACACCTGGTCGTGCAGGCCCGCGTAGCTGAGGTCGCCGGCGCTGCCGGTCAGCGCGGTCCGCGGCGCGTCCCCGGCGGCCAGCCGCCGGTCCAGCAGGTACTCACAGGCGTTGAAGAGCTGCACCATCGCCGCTGCGCTCCGATTCTCGGTCGAGCCGGTTTCCCGGGCCGGTTCTCCGCGGGCCGGTCCAGGATCCCTAGGCCAGGTGGACGTAGTCGTAGTCGAACGGCTTGCCGTTGATCCCGTTGCGGGGCGGCGCGATCCAGGCCGCGATCTTGCCGCGCTCGTGCACCGGCTGCATCAGCGAGCGGACGTGGGTCTTGTCCACGTCGGTGGGCAGCCACTGCCCGCCGTACCGTGCCCATTCTTCGGCCGACAGTTTCTCACCATCGGGGCTGGCCTCGATAGCGGCGAACGCGCCGACCTTGCGGTTGAACGCCACGTGCGGGAGCTTGAGCCGGTGCGCCAGGCCCGCCTCGGCCAGGATCTTGTTCCAGCGCTTGACCCCGCCCTCGCAGTCCGAGATGTACTCCCGGCGCAGGTCGGAGTTGAGCCCGGTCAGCGCGGACACCTCGGCCAGCCCGATTTCCCCTTCGTCCAGCGCGTCGACCATGAAGGCGTCGTCGGCCAGCCGGTGGTCGTCCTTGCGCCGCTCCTCCATCCAGCGGCCCTTGAGCCCGGCCGTGTAGTAGTTGGCCACGTTGGTCGAGGTCTCGCCGCCGAACAGGTCCAGGGACACGCTGTAGTGGAAGTTCAGGTACTTCTGGATCACCGGCAGCGGCACCACCCCGAGGGCGGCCACGTCGTCGGTGTCGTTCTCCACCATGACCTGAGCGGTCCGGCTGACCACCCGGTCCACGCCGGTGGTGCCCACCATCATGTGGTGGGCCTCCTCCTTGAGCATGAACTCACAGGTCCGCGACAGCGGGTCGAAGCCGCTCTCCTTCAGCGTCCCCAGCTGGTACTTGCCGTCCCGGTCGGTGAAGTAGGTGAACATGTAGAAGGAGAGCCAGTCCGGGGTCTCCTCGTTGAACGCGCCCAGGATGCGGGGCGAGTCCTCGCTGCCCGAGTTGCGGTGCAGCAGTTCCTCGGCCTCCTCGCGGCCTTCGCGGCCGAAGTAGGCGTGCAGCAGGTAGACCATGGCCCACAGGTGCCGCCCCTCTTCCACGTTGACCTGGAACAGGTTGCGCAGGTCGTACAGGGACGGCGCGGTGGCGCCCAGGTTGCGCTGCTGCTCCACGCTGGCGGGCTCGGTGTCACCCTGGATGACGACCAGCCGCTGCAGGTCGGCCCGGTACTCGCCGGGCACCTTCTGCCAGGCGGGCTCGCCCTTGTGCTGGCCGAAGGCGATGCGGCGGTCCTGGTCGCGCTCGGCCAGGAAGATGCCCCACCGGTAGTCCTTCATGGCCACGTGCCCGAAATGGGCCCAGCCTTCCCGGCCCACGTTGATCGCCGTGCGCAGGTAGACGTCCTGGGTGGGCAGGGTCGGGCCCATCGACTCCCACCAGGACAGGAAGTTCGGCTGCCAGGACTCCAGCGCCCGCTGCAGCCGCCGGTCCTCGCGCAGCTCGACGTTGTTGGG
>DASXMW010000152.1:0-1822 GCA_036495425.1 Streptosporangiaceae bacterium
CGCCGGGTGGGACAGCAGGACGTCTTCGATGTCGCGCGGGAAGACGTTGAAGCCGCCGCGCAGGATCAGGTCCTTCTTGCGGTCCACCACGTACAGGTAGCCGTCGCCGTCCACGTGCCCGATGTCACCGGTGTGCAGCCAGCCGCCTTCCAGCGCCGACGTGTCGTCGCTGTGCCAGTAGCCGGTCATCACGCCGGGGGACCGCACGCAGATCTCGCCGTCCTGGTCCGCCGGGAGTGCCCGGCCTGCCTCGTCCTGGATGGTGAGCTCGACCCCGGGCACCGGCCGCCCGACGCTGCCGAGCCGGCGCGCGCCCCACGGATTGGCCGAGATGAACGTGGCCGCCTCGGTGCACCCGTAGCCCTCGTAGACGGTCGCGCTGGGGACCCGTGTCTCGAACTCGCGCCGGACATCGTCGGCCAGCGGCGCCGCCCCGGACGAGATCGCGACCAGGCTCGACAGGTCCGCGTCCTCCAGCGGCTGGCTGAGCAGCATCTGGATCATCGACGGCACCAGCGCGCTGCCCTGCACCTCGTGCTCCGCGGCCAGCTTCACCCACCCGGCCGGGTCGAACCAGCGCATCAGGATGGTCCTGGTGTGGTCGGTGCGGTGCATGCCGCCGCAGATGACCAGCAGGCCGTAGGCGTGCGCCAGCGGCAGCGGCAGCACCGAGCTGGACACGTTCGAGCGCACCGACTGCTCGTGCGCGGCCGACCCGCACCAGTACAGGCCCGCGTGGGTGAGCGGGACGCCCTTGGACCGGCCCGTGGTGCCGCCGGTGTAGAGCAGGGCGGCCAGGTCGGTGCCGGACCGGCCGGCGATGGACCCAGGCTCGGCCGAGGCCACCTCGTCGAAGTCGAGCACCGGGACCCCGGGAGCCGCCTCGGCCGCCGAACCCGCCCCGGGAACCAGCACGAACCGGACGTCCGGAGTGCCCCCATCCCCCTTCATCACAGCGGAGACCTTCGGCAGGAACTCGACCGTGGTGACCACGCCGACCGCGCCGGAGTCGTTCAGCGCATGTCGCAACTCGTCCTCGCTGGCCAGGAAGATCAGCGGGGTGACCACCGCGCCGACGCGCCACGCGGCGGTGTAGGTGATCAGGACCTCCGGGCAGTTGGCCATCAGCACCAGCAGCCGGTCGCCGGGCCGCACGCCCAGGTCGGCCAGCCCCGTCCCGAGCCGGGACCCGCGGTCGGCCATCTGCCCGCTGGTGTGCCAGGCGCCCTCATAGCACAGCGTGTCGTAGTCGCCTTGCCGTTCGAAGGCCAGCTCCGCCTGCCTGGCCAGGTTCTTTTCCACGTGTCAGCCTCCCGGGAATCCTACTGGCCAGTATTTCCCAGGCGCGCTGCTCAGGCCAGCTTGATCTCGAAGTACGCGCCCTTGTCATCGTGCAAGATCCGGGCTGAGCCCGCCCAGCCGGCGAAGCCCCCGGTACCGGTGTTCGGCACGATGTGGCCGAACCAGACCTCGGGATCGGACTCGAGCCCGCCGTGCTGTACGGTCACCGAGCCCTCTTCCCCGCCGTCGGGACGTCCGGTGATCCGTTCGGTGGCCACGTACGACCGGGATCCCTCCTGGCTGCCCGCGGCCATGAACAGCGTGGTGGCGTGCCCGGTGATCCCCGAGGTGAAGGTCTTCGCGAACGTCATCAGGCCGAACCAGTCCGCGTCCAGCCCGATCACCTGCCGGGGCTCGTAGCCATCGACCTGGAAGCGCGCGATCAAGGTCATCATTCCTCCATAGGTCCCGAACGGGCCGGGTTACCAGCGCTCGGTCAGGTGCTCACGCCCGGATGGCGCTTCGTAGGGCTCGGGCCAGA
>DASXMW010000153.1:0-18086 GCA_036495425.1 Streptosporangiaceae bacterium
CGGCCCCGTGCGCCCGGCAGGCCAGCCTGGCCGACCCGGATGCAGCCTCCCAACTGGATGGATGGTTGAACGTTCTGTCTAAGTCCACCCAGCCCGGCCCGGCCGCAGCTCGCGGCCGCTCGTCACCCTTGGATCCCGCCAGATTCCGGTCGGGTGTTTTCGATTTACCGAAATAAGCCAACGGTCCCTGGCCCGGCCGAATCATCAGACGTAAACAGGTTTTCTGGGCACGTTATGCCGCGCATTTGCCAATTATTGTGGATGAGTTATTTTCATTGGCAGAAGCGAAAGGAGAACCCGAGGGCAGCGAGCGAAAGCTAGCGACCCGAGGATAGCGAGCGAAAGCTCGACGTGGAGGGAGCAATGCAGGGATCGATTCAGTCGGCAGGCGCTGGCCCCGGTGATCGGTCGGTCCGGGATCCGGGACGTCCAGCGCCCGTGCTGTCGGTGCCTGGCTCCACGGGCGCAGCCACCGGGCGGCCGAGCCCGGCGGCGCTGGCCGCGCCGTTTCGGTATCGGCATGGGGTCTGTGGTGCAGTGGCGTCAGCCAGACGACGGCGCCGCGGCCGGGGAGGCCGGGCCGCCCGGATACGCGCGGCAACCGGACTATTTAGCCTCAGAGAACGCGAGAGTAGCTCAAAACCCCTTGCCTGCCAGGCAATCCAGGGTCTGAGCGCAGCGCATCGGACACCGCGTGCAGCCCAGCCGGAGCAGACCGGAGAGCACATGCGGATGAATGTGCTAATGGTTTTGCAAAAGGACATGCGGATGCACGTGCATCTTCAATATCATGAACCTTGTTCGGTCCGAGGGGGCCGACCGGAAGGGCCGTGAGTGCGGCCGTCTTCGCTCGCGGGGTTGCTGGCGGGGTGGTCAGCGCACGGCTTTGTGGTCACTGCTACGTCAGGAGACAGACGATGCATGCCATATACAACGGCATGTCCGCCGGGGAGCTTACGGGAGCGGCTTGGCGGAAGAGCCAGCGCAGCAATTCTCAGGGCGCCTGTGTGGAGATGGCCAGGATCAGCGCCGAGAGCGTCGCCATGCGGAACTCGAGGGACCCGCAGGGCCCGGCGCTCATATGCCCGCGCAACGCGATCGTGGCCTTGGTGACGGGGCTGCGGGACGGGAAGTACGACCACCTCGTCGGCTGAGCCGCCGGGTCAGCTGAACGGATTGATCGATTAAGCCGGCTCAGCCGATGCGCCCTGAACGGGGCCGGCCTCCGAACCGGGGCCGGCCCTCCAGGGCAGAAGCCTGCCCGGTGCTTCGGTTCGGCCTGACCGGGGAATCCTTACCGCGAGCCTTCACCGTCGCGGCCGGCCGGCTCGCTCGCTCGCAGACAGCGGCCCGGCCGGCGGGACCCTTGGAACCGGAGAACTTCATGACGGAAACCCCGACCGATCTGGGTGCGCTCGAGGCGGAGCGCGCCCGGCTCCGGGAGACCTACCAGTCGGCCCAGCGGCCGGTCAGCAGCGCTCGCGGCATCCACCACACCGCCCTGATCAGCTCCAATGTCGAGCAGACCATCCGCTTCTACCAGGGCATCCTCGAGTTCCCGCTCACCGAGGTGATCGAGAACCGCGACTACAAGGGTTCGACCCACTTCTTCTTCGACGTCGGCCACGGCAACCTGCTGGCCTTCTTCGACTTCCCCGGCCTGGACGTGGGCCCGTACGCCGAGGTGCTGGGCGGCCTGCACCACCTGGCCATCTCGGTCACCAAGGAGTCCTGGGACCACCTGCGCAGCAAGCTCGACGCGGCCGGCGTGCCCTATCAGGTCGAAAGTGGCGCTTCGATCTACTTCCGGGACCCCGACGGCGCCCGCATCGAACTGCTGGCCGACCCGCTCGGCGAGATGTACGGCTCCACCGTCCTCTGACCTACACCCGGGCGGCCCGGCTCTCCGGGCCCCGGGCCGCGCCCTCCTGGGCGGCCACGCTCCGGCGGCCCAGCAGCAGCCAGCCCACGAACGCCACGGCCAGGGCGATCACCACCCCCAGGTTGGCGAAGGCCCAGGTGCCGGACTTGCCGCCCAGGCCGAACGGGCCGAGCAGGTAACCCTGCCACTTGAGCCACGACGCCGACGTGTTGACGACCAGGCCCCAGCCGATCACCGTGCCCAGCACCATCAGCCCCACGGACGTCCAGTGCACGTCGCCGTACCGCCCGGCCGGGTTGTACAGGTCGGCGTCGGCGTAGTCGCGCCGCCGCAGCAGCAGGTCGGCCAGCATCACCCCGCACCAGGCCGCGATGGGCACGCCCAGCGTGATCAGGAAGCCCTCGAACGGCCCGATGAAGTTGTGCGAGAAGAACACCACGTAGATGGTGCCCGCCACCATCAGGACCCCGTCGATCATGGCCGCCACGTAGCGGGGCGCGCGCAGGCCCGCGGCCAGCAGGGTCAGCCCGGACGAGTAGATGTCCAGCACGGCCCCGCCGACCAGCCCGAGCACGGCCACGATGGCGAACGGGAACAGGTACCAGGTGGGCAGCAGTGTGGTCAGCGCGCCGATCGGGTCGGCCGAGATCGCGGTGGCCAGCTTGGTCGACGAGCCGGCCAGCAGCAGGCCGAAGCCGAGCAGGAAGATCGGCGCGATCGCCGAGCCGAACGTCGTCCACCCCACCACCGCCCGGCTCGACGTGCGCCGGGGCAGGTAGCGCGAGTAGTCGGCCGCGGTGTTGACCCAGCCCAGGCCGAAGCCGGTGATCACGAAGATGATGGCCCCGACGAACTCGGCCGCCGACCCGGCCTTCAGGTGCGACACCGTGGCCCAGTGGATCTTATCGGCGACCAGGATGAAGTAGATGACGGTCAGCACCGCGGTGATCACGGTGATGATCGTCTGCAGCCGCATGATCGTGGCGAACCCGAGCACGCCGCCGCTCACGATCAGCGCGGCGATGATCAGGAACGCGATGACCTTGGTCACGTCGCCGCCGCCCCAGCCCAGCCGCTGGAACACGGTGGCGGTGGCCAGCGTGGCCAGCGCGGTGAGCACGATCTCCCAGCCCACGCACAAGATCCAGGAGACCACCGACGGCAGCTTGTTGCCGCGGACGCCGAACGCGGCCCGGGACAGGATCAGTGTCGGCGCCGAGCCCCGCTTGCCCGCGATCGCGATGAACCCGCAGAGCAGGAACGACACCACGATCCCGATCAGGCCCGCCACCGCCGCCTGCCAGAACGAGATGCCGAACCCCAGCACGAAGGCGCCGTAACTCAGTCCCAGCACCGAGATGTTGGCCGCGAACCACGGCCAGAACAGCTGCCGCGGCCGGCCGCCGCGCTCGTCCTCGCTGATGACGTTGATGCCGTTGAGCTCGATGCCCCCGGCTGTGGTCTGTGTTGACGCACTCACCGCCACGCTCCTTCCGGGCCCGATGGCCAGATTTGACAGCTCACGCCACCGGCTGAAACATCGCGACTGATGATCAATCTTCCCCGCATCCCGGACGGTCAAGCCGGGCGGGCCCGGGGGGCGCTCTACGGGCTGGCCATCGGCGACGCGCTGGGCATGCCGACCCAGCTGCTGTCCCGGCCCGAGATCGTGGCCCGCTGGGGGCCGCTGCTGACCGGGTTCGAGCCCGCGCCCGACCGGCATCCCATCGCGGCCGGGCACCCGGCCGGCGCCATCACCGACGACACCGAGCAGGCCGTACTGCTGGGCCGGCTGCTGGTCGACGGCCGGGGCGCGATCCACCCCGGCGACCTGGCCGCCGCCCTGGTCGCCTGGGAAGCGGACATGGCCGCCCGCGGCTCGCTCGATCTGCTCGGCCCCTCCACCCGCCGGGCCGTGGCCGCCGTCCAGGCCGGCACCCCGCCCGAGGAGGCCGGCGCGGCCGGCGACACCAACGGCGCCGCCATGCGCGTCACCCCCGTCGGCATCGCCGTCCCCCTCGGCACCCAGCCCGAGTCTGATAACAGCAAGAAGCGTCCCGCGCCGACCACGCCAGAAAACCTGGGCACTCTGATCGATCAGGTCGTCGCGGCCAGCTTCGTCACCCACGGGACCAGCCTGGCCCTGGCCGGGGCGGCCGCGGTGGCCGCCGCGGTCAGCGCCGGGATCTCCGGCGCCACCGTCCCCGCGGCCACGCAGGCCGCCGTGGCCGCGGCCCGGATCGCGGCCGGACGCGGCCGCTGGGTGGCCGGCGCCGACGTGGCCGCCCGCATCGAGTGGGCCACCCAGCTGGTAGCGCGCCGATCCCGCGACCAGGCCATGGACCTGATCTACCGGCTAATCGGCACCGGGCTGGCCACCCAGGAGTCGGTGCCGGCCGCCTTCGCCGCGCTCGCCGTCACCGCCGATGACCCCTGGCTGACCTGCCGGTTCGCCGCCTCGCTGGGCGGAGACTGCGACACCATCGCGGCCATGGCCGGGGCGGTGGCCGGCGCCTGTCACGGGCTGGCCGCCTTCCCCGGCGAGGCCATACGGACGATCGACCGGCACCGGCTGGACCTGCCCGGCCTGGCCGACGCCCTGCTCGCCCTCCGCCAGGGAGCCGGCCGAGGATGAGCCCGAGGATCGAGCGCCTGCTGTTCGCCGGCGAAGCCTTCGTGGACCTGCTGATGTGGGTCCCGTCGCTGCCCGAACGCGGCGGTGACCTGCTGGCCACCTCCTCTGGGGTCGCCGTCGGCGGGGGGTTCAACGTCATGGCCGCCGCGGCCCGGCAGGGACTGCCCGTCCGGTACGCGGGCGGGCACGGCACCGGCCCGTGGGGTGATCTGGTCCGGTCCGCCCTGGCCAGGGAGAAGATCGAGGTCCTGCGGACCCGTGATCTCCGGGCCGACACCGGTTTCGACGTCGCGCTGGTCGAACCCACCGGAGAGCGGACGTTCGTGACCAGCCTGGGTGCCGAGTCGCTGCCCGCCCGGGACGGCTGGGATGCGATCCTGGCTGGTGCCGGGGACGCGGTCTACGTGTCCGGCTACGGCCTGGCCGCGCCCGCCTCCGGCCCTGACCTGGGGCAGTGGGCGGCCCGGCTCCCGCCCGCAGCGACCCTGTTCGTCGACCCGGGTCCGCTGGTGAAGGACATTCCGGCCGCCCTCCTCGATCCCGTTCTGGCCCGCGTGGACTGGTGGAGCTGCAATCAGCGCGAGGCCACCCTGCTCACCGGGGCGGACCAGCCCGTCGAAGCCGCCCGACAGCTCCGCGCCCGCCTGCCGCGCGCCTCGATCATGGTCCGCGCCGGGGCGGCCGGGTGCGTCCTGGCCGCTGGCGACGGGACGCTCACCGAGATCCCGGCCCCCCGGGTCGAGGCGGTGGACACCACCGGCGCCGGTGACGCGCACGCCGGGGTGTTCCTGGCCGCCCTGGCCGCTGGCCTGCCGCCCACTGCCGCGGCGGCCAGGGCCAACGCCGCCGCCGCGCTGTCCACCACCCGCGCCGGGCCCGCCACCGCGCCGGGCCGCGATGAGCTCGGCCGCTTCCTGGACGCACCCGGCCCCTCCGGACCGTCCCCGCGAGCATGACAGGATCGATCGGTGGCTACGATCCTGCTGCTTTCCACGGCCGACACCGAACTGCTGGCCGCCCGGGCCGCCGGCGCAGGCTACCGGACGGCCAACCCGGCCCGGATCCCGGCCGATGATCAGGCTGCCTTCTCCACCCGGCTGGCCAGCCTGATCGAAGGCGCTGACCTGGTGGTTCTCCGGCTGCTCGGCGGCCGTCACGCCTGGCCGGAAGGCGTGGCCGCGCTCCGGGCCACCGGCCTGCCGCTGGTCGCGCTGGGCGGCGAGTCCACCCCCGACGCCGAGCTGATGGGGCTGTCCACCGTCCCGGCCGGCGTGGTCGCCGACGCCCTCGGTTACCTGCGCGAGGGCGGCCCGGGCAACCTGCGCGAGCTGGCCGCGTTCCTGTCCGACACCGTGCTCCTCACCGGCGAGGGTTTCGCCCCGCCCCACGCTGCTCCCGCCTACGGCCTGCACACCTGGCCTCCCTCTGATAACAGCAAGAAGCCCGCGGCAACCTCCCCCACCCCGAAGGCCTCGTCCACCACACCAGCCTCAGGGGCCCCTACCATCGCCGTGGTCTTCTACCGTGCCCATGAGCTCTCGGGCAACACCGGCTTCGTGGACACCCTGTGCCAGGCCATAACCAGCCAGGGCGCCACCCCGCTCCCGGTGTTCTGCGGCTCGCTGCGCTCGGCCGACGACGGACTGCTCGACCTGCTGCGCCCGGCCCAGGCCGTGATCACCACCGTCCTGGCCGCGGGCGGTTCGGCCGGGGCCGACACCGGCGCCGAAGGCGACTGGGACGCCGGCGCCCTGGCCACGCTGGGCGTGCCGATCCTCCAAGGCCTGTGCCTGACCTCGTCCCGGGCCGAGTGGCAGGACGCCGGCGGCGGCCTCAGCCCGATCGACGCCGCCATGCAGGTCGCGATCCCCGAGTTCGACGGGCGGCTGATCACGGTGCCGTTCTCGTTCAAGGAGGAGGGCCCGGACGGCATCCCGGTCTACGTGGCCGACCCCGAGCGCGCCCGCCGCCTAGCCGGGATCGCGGCCCGGCACGCTCGCCTGGCCCGCACCCCCAACCGGGACAAACGCATAGCGATCATGCTGTCCTCGTACCCGACCAAGCACTCCCGGGTCGGCAACGCGGTGGGTCTGGACACCCCGGCCTCGGCCGTGCGGCTGCTCCAGGCCATGCGCGCGGCCGGCTACGACCTTGGCGACGGCTTCCCCGAGGACGGCGACACGCTCATCCACACCCTGATCGCGGCGGGCGGCTACGACGTCGAATGGCTGACCGAAGAGCAGCTCACCGCCGCACCGGCGCGCGTCCCGCTCTCCGCTTACCGCCGTTGGTTTTCAGATTTGGTCGAAGGTCTTCAGCGTCGGGTCACGGATCACTGGGGCGAACCGCCGGGCGAGCTCTACACCGACGGCGACGACATCGTGCTGGCCGCGCTGCAGTTCGGCCACGTGGTGCTGATGATCCAGCCGCCGCGCGGGTTCGGCGAGAACCCGGTCGCCATCTACCACGACCCCGAGCTGCCCCCGTCCCACCACTACCTGGCCGCCTACCGCTGGCTCGACCACACGTTCGGCGCCGACGCCGTCGTGCACCTGGGCAAGCACGGCACGCTGGAGTGGCTGCCGGGCAAGGGACTCGGCCTGTCGGCCGGCTGCGGGCCCGACGCCGTGCTGCGCGACCTGCCGCTGGTCTACCCGTTCATCGTCAACGACCCGGGCGAGGGCACCCAGGCCAAACGCCGCGGCCACGCCACCATCGTCGACCACCTGGTCCCGCCCATGGCCCGCGCCGACAGCTACGGCGACCTGGCCAAGCTCGAACAACTGCTGGACGAGTACGCCACCGTGGCCGCGCTCGACCCGGACAAGCTGCCGGCCGTCCGGGCCCAGATCTGGTCGCTGGTCCGCCAGGCCCAGCTGCACCAGGACCTGGACGTGTCCGGCGAGCCTGGCGCCGCCGAGTTCGACGATTTCGTGCTGCACATCGACGGCTACCTGTGCGAGGTCAAGGACGCCGCCATCCGCGACGGCCTGCACATCCTGGGCGCCGCCCCGGAGGGGGAAGCCCTGGTCAACCTGGTCCTGGTCATCCTCCGCTCGGCCCAGCTGTGGAGCACCCGCTGGGGTGCCCTGCCCGGCCTCCGGGCTGCCCTGGGCCTGGTCGAAGGCGGCGGCACCGCCCGTGGCGCGACCGACCACTACGAGCAGACCGCCCACACCCTGGTCGAAGCCATGGCCGCGGCCAACTGGGATCCCGCCCGCGCCCCCGAGGTCGCGGCCGCGACGCTCGGGCCGGACCCGGCACCCGAGCCCAACGACGTTCAACCAAGGAAGGCGGATCGGGAAGCGGCGGGAAAGGATTTGCCGCATCCGGACCCGGCGCGGCGGGAATCGCCGCCTCCGGACCCGGCGCGGCGGGATTTGCCGCCTCCGGAAGCCGTACGGCGGGAATCGCCGGATCCGGAAGCGGTACGGCGGGAATCGCCGGATCCGGACCCGGTACGGCGGGAATCGCCGGATCCGGAAGCGGTGGTACGGGTTTTGCAATTCGCATGTACCGAAGTCGTGCCGCGGCTGGCCGCCACCGAAGGCGAGATCGGCGCCGTGCTGACCGCGCTGTCCGGCGGCTATGTCCCGGCCGGGCCGTCCGGGTCACCCACCCGCGGTCTGGTCAACGTGCTGCCCACCGGCCGGAACTTCTACTCGGTGGACCCCAAGGCCATCCCGTCGCCCAATTCCTGGGACACCGGCTCCGCGCTGGCCGAGTCCCTGCTGGCCCGGCACCTGGCCGACGAGGGCGCCTACCCGCGCTGTGTCGGGCTGACCGTGTGGGGCACGTCGGCCATGCGGACCCAGGGCGACGACATCGCCGAGGTCCTGGCCCTGATCGGCTGCCGCCCGGACTGGGACGAGACCTCGCGCCGGGTCACCGGGTTCACCGTCATCCCGCCCGATGAGCTGGGCCGCCCCCGGATCGACGTCACGCTCCGCATCTCGGGCTTCTTCCGCGACGCCTTTCCGCACGTGATCACCCTGCTCGACGACGCCATCGGCACCGTGGCCCGGCTGGACGAATCCGGCGACGTCAACTACCTGCGCGCCCACGCCGCCGCCGACCACGCCGCCCACGGGGACTGGCGCCGGGCCACGACCCGGATCTTCGGTTCCAAGCCGGGCGCCTACGGGGCCGGCCTGCTGCCACTGATCGACGCGAAGAACTGGCGCGACGAATCCGACCTGGCCGAGGTGTACGCGGTGTGGGGCGGCTACGCCTACGGGCGTGACCTGGACGGCAAGGCGGCCCGGGGCGACATGGAGACCGCGTTCGCGCGGATCGCGGTGGCGGCCAAGAACGCCGACACCCGCGAGCACGACATCGCCGACTCCGACGACTACTTCCAGTACCACGGCGGCATGGTGGCCATGGTGCGTTCGCTCACCGGCCGCAGCCCGGCCGCCTACATCGGTGACTCGGCCACCCCGGACAGCGTGAAGACCCGCACCCTGGCCGAGGAGACCCGCCGGGTGTTCCGCTCCCGGGTGGTCAACCCGCGCTGGATCGCGGCCATGCGGCGGCACGGCTACAAGGGCGCCTTCGAGCTGGCCGCGACCGTGGACTACCTGTTCGGCTACGACGCCACCGCGCACGTGGTGGACGACTGGATGTACGAGCGGCTGGCCGCGGAGTATGTGTTCGACCCAGAGAACCGGGAATTCATGGAAAGATCCAACCCATGGGCGCTCCGGGGCATCACCGAACGCCTCCTCGAGGCGGCCCAGCGGGGACTGTGGGCCGAGCCGGACGCCAAGACGCTGGACCGGCTCCGGCAGGTCTACCTCGACCTGGAAGGGGATCTCGAGGGCGGCCAGTAGGTTCCTGCGCGCGGCCGCCGAGTCTCAGTATGAGAGCGGCATAAGCGGACATATCGTTCGTTCCGCGTACTTGTGAATCGCATCTTCCGTGACAGACTAGATACTTATTGTGAATGGAGGCGATGATGACCGAGGCCCCTCATGTCCCCCCGGGCGTCGACCCCACCATCCCCACCGCGGCCCGCATCTACGACTGGATGCTCCGGGGCAAGAACAACTTCCCGCCCGACCAGGAGGCCGGGAAGAAGATCCTGGCCGCGTCCCCGGAACTGGGTGATTCGGCCTTCGCCAACCGCGGCTTTCACCAGCGGGCGGCCAAGTACATCGCCGAGCAGGGGATCAAGCAGTTCATCGACGTCGGGTCGGGCCTGCCCACGGTGGGCAACACGCATGAGGTCGTGCAGAAGATCGTGCCCGACGTGGTCGTCGTCTACGTCGACAACGACCCCATGGTTCAGCTGCACAGCCAGGACCTGGTGTCCGGCGAGGAGAAGATCGCCGCGGTCCTGGGCGAGCTGCGCGAGCCCGGCTCGATTCTCGAGAGCCCGGATGTCACCGCGCTCATCGACTTCACCCAGCCGGTCGGGCTGCTGCTGACCGGGGTGATGCACTTCCTGCCCGACAGCGAGGACCCGTGGGGGCTGCTCCGGCGCTACATGGCCGCGCTGCCGTCCGGAAGCTACCTGTCGCTGTCGCACCTGACCGATGAGAACAAGCCGCCGGTGAACGCCGATCGGTTCCGCGCGGTGTTCGACAACGCCACCGAGCACATGTACTTCCGTGACAAGGCGGCGGTGGAGAAATTCTTCGAAGGGCTGGAGATCGAGCCGCCGTACCCCGGTGCCGAGGCCGCCGTCACCTTCGCCGGCCTGTGGGGCGCCGAGGACCCGCAACTGGCGGACAGCGACGGTTCGCGCTGGCTGTACTGCGGTGTCGCCCGCCGGCCGTAACCCATATTGGAGCCATCAACAATGACGCAGCCGTCGCACGTCCCCTCCGGCGTGGACACCAGCATTCCCACCCCGGCCCGGATCTATGACTACATGCTCCGGGGTCACAACTACTTCGAACGCGACCAGCAGGCTGCGGAGCAGATTCTGGCCGCGGTGCCCGAGGTCCGCGACGCGGCCTGGTCCAACCGGGGTTTCCACCAGCGGGCGGCCAAGTACATCGCCGACCACGGCGTCCGGCAGTTCATCGACATCGGCTCGGGCCTGCCCACCGTGGGCAACACGCACGAGGTCGTGCAGAAGATCGTGCCCGACGTGATCGTCATCTACGTCGACAACGACCCGATGGTCGAACTGCACAGCCAGGACATCCTGACCGGGCAGGAGTCGATCGCCGCCATCGCGGGCGACCTGCGGGCTCCCGACACAATCCTCAGCCACCCGACCGTCCGCGACCTGATCGACTTCTCCCAGCCGGTCGGGCTGCTGCTGACCGGGGTGATGATGTTCATCTCCGACGAGTCACACCCGCACGAACTGGTCCGGCAGTACATGGCCGCGCTGCCGTCCGGCAGCTACCTGTCGCTGTCCCATCTCACCGACGACCAGAAGCCCCCGGTCCGGGCCGAGGGTTTCCGGGCCGTGTTCGACACCGCCACCGAGCACCTGTACTTCCGGTCCCGGTCCGAGGTGCTCCGGTTCTTCGACGGCCTGGATCTGGTCGCGCCCTACCGGGGTGCCGAGCCTGGCCTGACCTTCACCGGCGTCTGGGGTGCCGAAGACCCCGAGGCCGCGGACACCGACGGCTCGCGCTGGCTGTACTGCGGGGTGGGCAGGAAGCCGTGACGGGCAAACCCACGGTGGCCGACCTCGGCATCGACCCGGACACCCAGCACTGGCAGCGTTCCGGCGCAGGCTCCGGCGCGATTGAGGTCGCCTTCGTCCAGGCTCCCCATTCCCCCGTCCGGGATGGCCCCGTCCGGGATGGCGCCGTCCGAGATGGCACTGACCTGGGTGAATGGGTGCTGATGCGGGTGACCGATGATCCGGAGGGGCGGATCCTGGTCTTCGATCGCAACGAGTGGGAGTGTTTTCTGGACGGCGCCCGGAAGGGCGAATTTGATGACGCCACCAGCCCAGATACAGCTAGCACCCCCGCGCCCTAGCGGTCCGGGCCGGCTGCCTTTTCGGGAAATGCCCTATGACCTCGAAATCAATGGTTCAGTTGATCATCGGGCCGGCGCTCGGGAACCTCATGACCGGGTCGCAACCTCGACAATTGCATCATCCAATCTATAGATTTGCGATTCGCAACTTGGGTACCCTTAAGTGCGCGGACAGAACTTGTCAAGGAGGTCGGCCGGTATGACCGACGACGCCTATGGAGCCACGATCGCCAAGCGTCGGCTGTCGGAGCGTCTCGCCGAACTGCGGCTTGGCACCGGCTACACCGCCAACCACGTCTGCGACATCCTCAACTGGGGACGCGGCAAGGTCGGGCGGTTCGAGGCCAACCAGTGGAAGCGGCCCGAGATGAGCGACGTCCGCGACCTGCTCCGCATCTACGGGGTCACCGGCGGCGACAGTGACGAGGTCGAAGAGCTGGCCATGAAGGCCCGGGCCCGGCCCTGGTGGCGGGATTTCCCGGAGATCTTCGACGGCGAGTTCCCGGGTTATGAGAACGACGCCACCAGCATCGGCGTGTTCATGCCGCTCATCCTGCCCGGGCTGCTGCAGACCGAGGCCTACACCGAATCCCTGCTCCGCACCGGCCCGCGGCCGCCGCAGTGGCGGCGCAAGGCCCTGGAGGCCCGGCTACGCCGGCAGGAGATCCTGGACCGGTCGGACGACGCGGCTCCCCAGCTGAACGCGGTGATCACCGAGGCGTCGCTGCTCTACCGCTGGGGAACGCACATCGACCGGCAGGAGCAGATCGCCCACCTCATCGACACGGCCGCCCGCCCCAACGTCGAGCTGCGCGTGCAGCGCTTCGAGGACGGGCCCCCGACCGCTGGCTTTTCGATGGTCAATGTCTTCGGCTTCGGCGGCCAGGCTCCCAGCCTGGTCTTCGTCGAGACCGACTACGCCATCGAGGAGGTGAGTAAGCGGGACGCCGTGAACGGCTATGTCCAGTCGTTCAACCGTGCGTGCGACGGGTCGCTCGAGCCCGGCGACACAGTGGACTACCTCGAGCATCTCGCTAACCAATTGGAGTGACCCATGAACGACCTGTCTCAAGCCGTCTGGCGCAAGGCCAGCCGCAGTGCACACAACGGAGGCTGCGTGGAGATCGCGGCCAACCTCCCTGGCGTGACCGCTGTCCGGGACAGCAAGCGTCCGGAGGGCGGCGCCCACGTCGTCGACCCGGCCACGTTCGCCGAATTCCTGGCCGACGTGAAGAACGGACGTTACGACATCTGATTGTCGCCAGGGTCGATGGCTTCCCCCGGGAATGCCCTCCCGGGGGAGCCATCAACTAGCTGACCCTGTCTCAAGGCCCGACGGTACCTGGCGGTTTCCGCCGCGCCTGTGACTGTACACGGGCTATTTGCCCGCTGCCATAGCCGATGACTCGAACTGTCATTAGCTGACATAAATGCAGCCCTTTAACCTGGGCTTTTACCCCAGCGGGCGAGCGGCTTGAGCCGACGTACGCTAACGCGTCCGGTGATTTATGCGCGCTTTGCCGCCGATGCCCGGCAAAGTCTTGCGAAACGCTCTCCCGAAATCATAATCTGTGTTTCACAGGTTTGAAATTTCAAAGCTGACATCGTGAATCACGCACGCGGCGGTTTTCTGGCCCGCTCAGCATCTTGTGACTGGGCACCAGGCGGTAATCGTGGGAGGCAGCAGGGCATGGGCAGCGTGCATGACCTGACCTCCGGCGGCTGTGGTGCCTGGCCGCTGCCGGGTGACCTGTCGTCGGCCGCTACCGCCCGCAGGCTGTACCGGGAGGCCGCGGCCGAGGTGGGGATCGGCGCTGACCTGGTCTACGACGGCGTGACCATGGCCAGCGAACTGGCCGCCAACACCCTGCACAGTGCCACCCAGAACAGCGCCACCCAGGACAGCGCCACCCAGTGCATATCCACCATGGACGGTGCCCCCCTGGACGGTGCCCCCCTTCGCAATGCCACCTCCCGCGGTGCGGTGGCCGACGCCCAGGCGCGGGTCCGGTCCGAGCTGTGGCTTTATCTTCGGGGCAGCGGCAGCCGCCGCGAGCTGGTGTGCAAGGTCTTCGACACCTGCCCGGGCTGGAAGTCCGGCAGCGCCCCCAGCCCGTACCCGCTCCCGGTCGCCCCCGAGTCGACCGGCGGCCGCGGCCTGCAGGTGGTGCACGAACTGTCCGGCGGGCGCTGGGGCCATCACCTGACCCGGGCCCGGCTGGGCCGCTGGAAGGTCCGTGGCAAGGCGGTCTGGTTCGCGCTGCCCGCCCCGCTGGCCGCCCACCCGTGGCCGGCCGGCGCGGACGGCCTGGCCGCGCGGGACGGGGGACTGGCCACCGTGCAGCAGTGCAGTCAGCTCAGCGCCCGCCAGGCCACCGAGAAGCTTCGGACCATGCTGGCGGCCCGCGGGCTCGGGCCGCGGCTGGTCAGCCCCGGCACCGCCGCCGACCTGTCGGTGCTGCTGGTGACCCGGGGGCTGACCGTGTTCTGCTGGGGCGGCTCGGTGCTGATCGAGACCGCGGCCGGTGACCGGCAGCACTACACCTACGAAGACCTGGAAGACGTCACCGAGCGGGCCGTGTGGATGCACGAAGAACTTGAGTTCGCGGGCGAATCCCGGTAGGCGCCCGGCCCGGCCGGGTAGGCCCGGGAGGCCGGGATCACCTGGCCGGGGTCATGGCCGCGGCCACCCGCCCGTAGCTGTCCAGCACCAGGTCCCAGAAGCCGCGCACGTCGATAGCGGTGGCCACCAGCGTGTTCTGCTCCTCAGGGGCGGCCTGGAAGTCGGTGACGGTCATGCCCGCCGTCCAGCGGCCAGCTGTCTCCACTTCGACCCGGGCGGGCACCAAGCCCAGCAGGGCGGGTGCGGCCACGTGGGCCACCGCGATCACGTCGTGCACGGCCGGGCCGGTCCCGTCCGGACCCGGGGCACACGGAGCGTCCGTACCCCCAGCGTCCGGACCCCCGACGCCTGGGGCGCCGGGCGTGCCCCCGGCGGCCCGCGCCGCGGCCAGCGGGTCCGCGTCGGTGGCGTACCTCTCCAGCGCGGGCAGCAGCAGTTCGCTGGCCAGCGGGCCGAGCGGGCGCATCCGGTCCCGCACCGCGGCCGTGGCCCGGGCCTGGAGGGTGACGTCCAGCCCGACCATGGTCACGGTCCAGCCCGCGTGGAACACGATGGCCGCCGCCTCCGGGTCGGCCGCGATGTTGAACTCGGCCGCGGGCGTGACGTTGCCGCGACCGGCCGAGCCGCCCATGATCACGAAGTCCCTGACCTGGGTGACCAGGCGCGGCTCGCGGTGCACAGCCAGTGCGATGTTGGTCAGCGGGCCGGTCGCCACCAGGGTGATCTCACCCGGGGCGGCCTGGATGGTGTCGATCAGGTAGTCGACCGCGTGCCCGCCCGCGGGCCGCGACACCGGGTCCGGCAGCCGGGCCCCGCCCAGCCCGGTCTCCCCGTGGACCAGCCGGGCGTCGATCGGCTCCCGCAGCAGCGGCGCGGCCGCGCCCGGGGTCACCGGGGTGCCCGCCAGCCCCACGAACTCACTCACCCGCTGGGCGTTCGAGGTGGTCAGGGGCAGTCCCACGTTGCCCGCCACCGAGGTGATGCCCAGCAGCTTCAGGTCCGGGCAGCCGGCCGCGAACGCGATGGCCAGTGCGTCGTCGATGCCCGGGTCACAGTCCAGGATGATCTTCTGCGCCACGACCCGACCGTACTCGCTTGTAGCCTCGGGGAAAAAGGCCATGGAGGTTGACATGCACCAGCCGCCCCTCCCGGACGTGACCCGGACCGACCCGGAGATCGCGAGCCTGATCGAAGCCGAAGCCCGCCGCCAATTTGAGAAGGCCCGGCTGATCCCGTCGGAGAACTACGTATCGGTCGCCGTGCTGGAAGCGTCCGGCTCGGTGCTGACCAACAAGTACTCCGAGGGCTATCCGGGCCGCCGGTATTACGAGGGCCAGCAGTTCGTCGACGTGGTCGAGACCCTGGCCGTGGAGCGGGCCCGGGCGCTGTTCGTGGTCGAGCACGCCAACGTGCAGCCGTACTCGGGCTCACCCGCCAACCTGGCCGTCTACCTGGCCTTCGCATCGCCCGGGGACACGATCATGGGCATGGCGCTGCCGATGGGCGGCCACCTGACCCACGGCTGGCCGGTCTCGGTCACCGGCAAGTGGTTCCGCAGCGTGCAGTACGGGGTTCGCCACGACACCGGCCGGGTGGATCTGGACGAGGTACGCGACCTGGCCCGCCGCGAGCGTCCCAAGCTCATCTTCTGCGGCGGCACCGCGATCCCGCGCACGATCGACTTCCCGGCCTTCGCCGAGATCGCCAACGAAGTGGGCGCCATCCTGGTGGCCGACATCGCCCACATCGCCGGCCTTATCGTCGGGGGAGCGCACCCGTCGCCGGTGGGCTACGCCAGCGTCATCACCACCACCACGCACAAGACCCTGCGCGGCCCCCGTGGCGCGATGATCATGTCGGCCGGCGAGTACGCGTCCGCGCTGGACCGGGCGGTCTTCCCGGGCCTGCAGGGCGGCCCGCACGACCACACCACGGCGGCCATCGCGGTCGCCCTGCACGAGGCGGCCCAGCCCGGTTTCCGTGATTACGCTCGGCAGATCGTGCGCAACGCCAAGGCGCTGGCCGCCGGGCTGACCGCCCGCGGCTACGACCTGGTGTCCGGCGGCACCGACAACCACCTGATTCTGGCCGACCTGACCCGCCAGGGCATCGGCGGCAAGCCCGCGGCCCGGGCCCTGGACCGGGCCGGGATCGAGCTGAACTACAACACCGTGCCGTTCGACCAGCGCAAGCCGTTCGACCCCTCCGGGATCCGCCTGGGTACCCCGGCCATCACCACCCGGGGCCTGCGCGAGGACCACATGGGTCCCCTGGCCGCCTGGATCGACGAGGCCATCCGCGCCGCCACCAAGAACGACGAGGGCACTCTGGACCGCATCGCCGGGGAGGTCCGTGATCTTCTGGCTGGGTACCCCATCCCAGGCCAGAAGTCTTGATAACAGCAAGAAGCGGCCGCGCCGGGCCGCGCCGGGGCCGCGCCGCCACCCTCGGCCCCGGCCCTCTCGGCTTGGGCTCTGATAACAGCAAGAAGCCCCTCGCCGCCACTCTGGTCCATGCCACTCCTGCCGCCCTGAACCCGCTCACCCCACCAGCACGAACTCTCAGGCCCCGCGGCATGATCGATGTACGTTTACACCCCCTATAGAGTGCACAAACGTACATCGATCATGGAATACGGTCAGGCCGCGCTGGGCACCCTCTCACCGACGTCACACGAGCCACAGCGCACTCTGGGCTTCCGCGCCCCGCGCCAACCCGCCTCGCGGCGAAGTCCCGGGCCCGGGGAGTGATTTATCAACCACCTCCCGGCTGCGGGCTGCGCGCGGGGACCCCTGCGGCAGGCCCAGCCAGCTGCGGGGACCCCTGCGGCAGGCCCAGCCAGGCAAACCGCCAGGCAGGAATGAAACCCCATCTGCCTGGCCGCGCGAGCTTAGGCCTGCCGCACCCCCGTACCAAGCTCCTCACCGGCAGGCCCCGGCCAGAAATCACCCACCCGCCCCTAGCCGCGCTCGGCCGCGGCCTGCCGCACCTGTTCCGGAGCGTTCTTCGTCAGCGTGACCCGGACCAGCGCGGCCGCCAGCCGGGCCAGCTCCCCATCCGACCCGGCCCGCCGAGCCAACGCGTCCGGCGCGTCGGGCAGCCCCAGCTCCCGGGCCCCTTGCCGCACCCGATCGTCCGCGTACGGCGCCACCGAAGGCCACACGCCCTGCACCTCACGCAGGAAGATCGCCGCCCCGGACGGCCCGATGCCCGGAAACTCCTGGAGCAACCCGGCGATGGCGCCTGGCTCGCCGTCGGCCTCGTCGCGGAGCCGGCGCAGGTCCCCGTGCCAGCGCTCGCCGGCCAGGGCCGCGCCGTCACCGAGCATGGTGGCGGTCCGCTCGTCGTAGCGCTTGTAGTGGCCGCGGCCGAGCGCGTCCACCCGGTCCTGCCAGCTGGCTTCCTGCATGGCGCGGGGGGTCCGGTACCCGGCCGCGAACAGCTCGCGGGCGGCGGCCACCGCGATGTCGGCCGAGATCCGCGCGCTCAGCAGGGTGGCCAGCACCAGCAGCTCGTACAGGGGCGAGGGCTTGTCGGCCAGCCGGATGCCCGCCTCCTGGGCGTAGGTCCGGCCGTACCGCTCCAGCAGTTCCGCGATCAGGGCGCCGGGCGAGGATGAGTCAGCCATCCACGCCTCCTAACCAGCTCAGTGCGGTTTACTCCTCGCGGGCGTCGCGGGCGTCGCGGGCGTCGCGGGCGTCGCGGGCGTCGCGGCGTCACTGGCCTCGCGAGCGTCGCCCTCCTCGCCCCCCTCGCGAGCGTCGCCCTCCTCGCGAGCCTTGGTGGCCTCGCGGGCGTCACTGGCCTCGCTGGCGTCACGAGCCTCGCCGCCGGCGCCGGTCTCGCTGGCCGGCTCCTCGTCGTCGTGGATGATGACGGCCTGGGCGCCCGCCTGACCGCGCGCGACCTCTTCCTGGTCGAAGCCCTCGGCCGGGGCGTCCCGGTGCGGCGCGACGCTCCGGCCGTCCCCGAGGTGCACGCCACCCTGAACCGGACCG
>DASXMW010000154.1:0-15065 GCA_036495425.1 Streptosporangiaceae bacterium
GCCGGAACCGGCCAGCCCGCCGCCGGCCGCCGCGTCCTCGCCGGCCGTGCCGGCCATAGCCGCCGCGCCCGCGGTCCCGGCGGCACCCGCCGCCGTGCCGGCCGCGGCCGGGTTGCGCCGTGCCCAGCGGGCCGCGCGGTAAGCGCCCACCCCAGGCACTGCGACGCCCGCCGCGTTCGCCGACACCCGGCGGAAGCCATAACTCGCCTCGCGCCAGCTGTACTCGGCGCGTTCGGTGGAGCCGAGCACGCCGTAGCCGACCGAGGAGAACAGGTGCTGGAACGGCTTGCGGTAGATGAACACCGCCACCGTGACCAGGGCGATCATCAGGATCTTGAGCGCCCAGGGCAGCACCGCGTCGGTGGTGCCCATGATCAGCGAATAGCAGTACAACAGCACGCTCAAGGCGATCGCGACGGCCACCTGTTTCATCAGGACGCCGACCAGCATCTCGAACCAGCGGATCGCGATGATCCGGCCGAACCCGGGGTGGGTGCCGATGATGAGGAAGAAAGGCCCGGCTATGAGCAACAGCAGGAAGCCGAGTTTCAGGATGATCAAGGTCAGCGAGATAAGCAGGATGAGCAGCCCGGCCACCAGCGACGCGAACAGGGCGGCGAAACCTATCTCCAGCCGGGTCGTCCACTGGTTGCCCTGGAACAGCGAGTAGACGGCGGGATCATTCTTCTGCAGGTCGTTGGCGATGCCGTTGTAGGTGGCCTGCTTGGCCTGGATCAGGTTGGACGTGGGCTTCTCGTTGGACGCGATCGCCTGCGACCACAGCAGCTGGCGGCCGAACTGGTTGACCACGGTCTGCTGGCCCTTGGCCGTGGTGGCGTACTGGGTGGTACCCAGCTCGCCGTCCAGCCAGGGCTTGCAGACCAGCACCGACCACAGCTCGTTGGCGTTGCTGTCGACCAGGCCGTTGCTGGAGGTGAAGCTGAAGTTGCCGGTGGCGATCTGCGGGTCCTTGCCCTGCACCGGCACGCAGTTGGCGCCACCCGGGTTCGGCAGCTTGGCGAAGGCCACGTTGAGCACCTGGGTGACACCGTTGGAGACGGTGGTGCCCACCCCGGTGAAATCGCCGGGCCGGCCGATCAGCCAGATGGCGGCGGCGCAGGCCACCACCATCCAGATGGTGCCCTCCAGGGCCCGGGTGGCCCGCTTGCGGACCAGGCCGTTCCAGGCCATCCAGATCGCGCCCAGGATGACGACCGGGGCCAGGTACGGGAAGTAGATCGCGTTGCCGAGCGCGCTGATCAGCCGGTTGACCACGCTCTGGAGCCAGTTCAGGATGCCGTTGCCGGCTGCCGACTGGTACACGGTGATCGTGACCCGGTCGATCGATTTCGACGCGTCGAAGACCATGCCGGCCACGTTGTTGCCGATCAGCGAGGTCATGTCCGAACACTGCAGCCCGTGCGCGGCCCAGAACTGGCCGGCCACCCCGTAGCTGTCGTAGAGGGTGTGCCCGGTGACCGTCGAGGCCGGCGGCTCGATCAGGGCGTCGATGCCGCCGCTGGCCTGCTCCGGCTGCGGCAGGGACGGCTGGCAGACGTTGTTCAGGTCCCCGATCAGCCCGCTGGACCCGGACGAGCACAGTCCGAGCAGGCCGCCGATGTCGCCGATGCCGGGGACCGAGCAGACCCCGCCGGTGGGCGCGTCCTTGGCGGTCGTCGTGGCCGGCGTCGTCGTGGTGGCCGGGGTCGTCGTGGTGGCCGGGGTGGCTGACTGGGTCTTCTGGGTGGTGCTGGTGCTGCTGCTCGCGCCGAGGACGCTGGCCGAGGCGAACGAGCCCGCGGCGTAGGTCGAGATGATCAGCACCAGGCCCAGCACGGCCAGCAGCCGGCCCGTCCAGGCCCGGGCGGCCCAGGTCTGGCCAGTGCGTGTCGTCTTACGTGGGGGTCTCACTGGCTCCTCGCCTCACCCGCGGTCTGTGTGGCTGGGACGCCGTCGTCCTGGTGTCCGCTTCCGTGTTCGGCGGGCGGCTCCCCCGCGCCGTCCGGTTCCCCGTCCCCGAACCCCGAGGCTGGCCGCATCCGGGACCCCTCGTCGGGCCGGGACCGGGTCGGGTTGGTGTCCAGCCAGCGCTGCAACTCGTCCGAAGCCAGATCGACGCCGATCCGGCCCGCCCGGCCATCCAGATCCCGGAAGATCGCCTCGCCGTTGCCCAGGGCCCGCAGCACGGCCCGGTGGTCGCCGGAGGACTCCACGCCGAGCAGCGCCATCACGCTCTCCACCTCGGTCCGCTCCGACGAGCGGAACGCGAACACGCTGGAGATACAGTTCGTGACCTGCTCGTTCAGGAGGTCACGGGCGTTCTGGGAGACCAGGATCAGCGCGGTGTTGCGGGACCGGCCCATCCGGGACACCTCCGGCACCAGCTTGGCGCCCTCGGGGGTGGCGGTGATGGCCCAGGCCTCGTCCAGGAAGATGGCCTTGGGCATCCGCCGGTCCATGCCGTTCAGCAGCCTGCGCGCGAACTGGGACACCAGGTAGAGCAGGGCCACCGACAGCCGCTGCTCGTAGGAGTAATCGTCGCGGCTGATCGCGGTGTCGGGCAGGGTCAGCCCGCCCAGGGTGAACACCGTGGTCCAGCCCTCCGCGTCGACCTGCTGGTTGCCGGACGGCGAGAAGCAGAGCCGGGCCAGCCGCATCTCCGAGATCGAGCGCATGACCGCGCCCAGGTTCTTCGACGCCGGGTCGCTCGACTGTTCCAGGTGCTGAACCACCTTGCCCAGGCTGGGCTGGGGCTCGCCGGCCACCACGCCGACCGCCTGGATCATCGCGCTCTCGCGTTCCTCACTCATCCGCGGCAGCAGCAGCCGCAGCGTCTCGGTGGCCATGGTCCGCCTGGTGGCCAGGTCGTCGCCGAACGAGAACGGGTCCAGCAGTCCGGGAGCCGCGCTGCCCAGGGACAGCACCCGGGCCCGGCGGCCGCGGGCCTGCAGCAGCCGGACCAGGGACTGTGCGTCACCCTTGGGGTCGATGACCGCGACCGTGGCCCCGCGCAGGGCCAGCTGGTAGATCATCAGCAGGGCCAGCGTGGTCTTGCCACCGCCGGGCTCGCCGGTGATCGCGATCGCGGTGGGCCGGTTGCGCGCCGCGGCCAGCAGCGGATCGAAGTGCACGACGGCCCGGGCCCGGCCCAGCGTCTCGCCGATGTAGGGACCGATCCAGCCGGTCTGGTCGGCGATCCGGTCGCCCAGGTCCACGGTGGCGGTGGGCATGCCGCCCGCGATCGTGTACAGCGGCTGACGCTGCAGGTAGGAGTTCAGCCGGACCCGGTCGCCGGGCAGCGACTCGCACAGCAGCGAGAACTGGTCGCCGGTGGAGTTGACGATGTCGATGCCGATGTCCCGGTAGTGCTCGACCACGGCCTCGACCCGGCGGACGCACAGGTCCCGGCTGGGCGCGGTCACGATCAGCCGGTGCCAGCCGTACACGAACGGCAGCCGCTCCTTGGTGATGCCGTGCTCCAGCATCCGGGCCGCCGCGATCTGCTCGGCCAGCGCGATCGGGGCCTCCACCCCGGCCTCGCGGATGTGCGCGTCCATGTCCCGGGCGTGGGCCAGCCGGCGGCCGACGTCCTTACTGGCCTTGGCGGGCGGGATCAGCCGCATCCGGGAGCTGATCTCGACCGGGAACGGCAGCGAATCCGCGTAGTGCAGCCACGGCTCGCCGTCCGGGAACGACATCACGTCCGGGAACCGGGAGAAGGACAGGAACGCGGCGTAGGAGTCACCGGTGGTGTGCTCGAGCCGCAGCAGCGTGCGGCTGTTGTGCACCTGGCCTTCGAACAGCCCCTCGATCTCGCCCGCGCCCCAGGTCCGCTTGTTGCTGGCCGACGGGGGCGCGTCACCCAGCGAGCCCATCAGCCCGTGCCGCAGCAACCAGGCCAGCTCCTCGGCGGTGGCGTGCCGGGAGGCCAGCGCGCTGGCCGACAGGGCCCGGCCGATCCGCTCGGCCTGGTCGGTCCACTTGCCGACCTCACCACGGCTGACGGCCTCGTCCTCGATGCCCAGCTTGTGCTCACCGCTCTGGTACAGCGAGATGAACTGGGACAGCACGCCGCCGGAGATCTGGGCCCGCATGCCCCGCTGGCCCAGCCGGACCCCGAGGTAGATCTCCTTGCTCCAGAAGTCCTTGGTCCATACGTGCTGGTAGGACTCGTCCAGGTACTCCCGCCAGCCCGCGCCGCCGTCCGCGGTGGCGTCCAGGCCGGTGGCCCACTCGGCCGCCGGGTAGGCGCGGTGCGCGACCCGCAGGTGCACCTCCGCGTCGGGCATCCGGATCGCGGCCAGCGCCACCGTGATGTTGGTGGCCAGGGCCTCGCGTTCTTCCGGCGTGGTGAACTCGTACGACACCGACGGCAGCCGGAAGTAGGCCCAGGCGTGGTTGTCGGTGAACAGCACCCGGTCGTCGAAGTACCGGATGGCCAGCCGGCTGTTGCTCTTGGCCCGAGGAGTCACTGCAGAACCTTCCGGGGAACCGGGGCCGCGGCCAGGCCGGCGATCAGGACACCCGCCAGCGCGGTGTAGGCGTGCCGGGCCTGCGGCCGCAGCGACGACGCGTCGGCGGCGCCGGAGGACAGGTTGTCGTCCCAGGGGATGCGGACGATGGCCCGGCACCGCCCGCGGGCCACGGCCTCGGCCTGCTCGACATCGTGCATGCTGGCCTTGCTCACCCCGTTCACCACGGTCACGGCCCGCTGCGACAGGTCGCCGTAGCCGTGCCCGCTGAGCCATTCCTGGGTCATCCCCATCGACCGCGGCGCGTCCGAGCTGGCCGGGGCGACCAGGACGAGCTGATCGGCGATGCCGAGGATGCGGGTGACTTCGGCCGCACCGGGATCGATGAGCGTCAACCGGTAACGCCGGCTGACCTGCTCGGCCAGGCGGTTGTAGTCGCGCTCGTCGGGCAGCGTGGGCGAGGCCGGGTCGGCGTCACCGGTGATGATGTCGAGGCGTGCCTTGTGGCTGGTAGTGCTGGCGGCTGGCGCGCCTGGTGCGGCTGAAGCGACTGTTACTCCTGGTGCTTCTGGCGCGGCGTTCGCGAGGAGGGCGGCCACGGTGAGCACCGGCGTGGTCTGGGACTGCCGGGACAGGCTGGCGTGGCCGGGGTTGAGGTCGATGGCGGCCACCTGATCCTCGCGCAGCGCGGCCAGCACCTGTCCGGTCATGAGGGCGGTCAGGGTCTGGCCGGCCCCACTGGTGCAGCCCAGGAACACGATCCGATGCGGGGCGTTCAGCGGGAGGCGGGCCCGGTCACGGTTCAGGCCCTCGCGGTCACGCTGGCCGGGGCCCTGGCCGCCGGGCACGACGCGGACCTTGCGCTGCCAGCTGTCGATCCGGCCGGGCCCGCTGAGGGCGCGCTCGATCGAGGGGACCTGGCGCGGCGGGCGGGCGGCTTCGGCCTGGCGGGCGGCTTCGGCCTGGCGCGCGAGCTCGGCCTGGCGCGCTGCCTCGGCTTGACGGGCAGCCTCGGCTTGGCGCGCTGCTTCGGCCTCGCGAGCGGCTTGGGCGGCGCGGGCCTCTTCGGCCGCACGGGCCTGTTCCGCCTCGTGAGCTTGCTGTGACACCTGGTTTGGCTGGGGCTTGGACTCGTGGCCTGGTCCGGGCCCGGCAGGAGGGGCGGACTCGGCGGGCGGCGCCGGTTCGGGCAGGCCGTCAACGGCGGTGGTCTCGGACGAAGGCACGGGCCGCGCGGACGGGGCGGGCACGGGCAGCCCATCGATCGCGGTGACCTCGGCGGCGGCGCCGGGCTCGGCTCCGGCGCCGGGCTCGGCCGGAGCCGGGATCTCAGCCATGGTCGTTGTCTCGGGCGTCACTCTGTTCGCAGACGTCCCCTCGGTCTCAGGCTGCACCTCGGTCTCAGGCTGCACCCCAGTCTCACGCTGCTCTTCGGCAGCCTCACGCTGCTCCGCGGCTTCGGGCGAAGCATCGGCCTCGGGCCCAGTCAGAGTCTCAGCGGGCACTGGCGCCTCGGGGCGCTCGTTGGCCTCTGAGGTTGCCGTGGCCGGGGCGGGCACTGAGGCCGCCGGAGGCCGGCCAGGCTCGGCCGCCTCCGCGCTTCCGGGCCGCTCGTCCAGGTCGGGGGGTGCGGGCATTTCGGCCTGGGTAGGCAGCTCGGCGGGGTCGGTGAGCTCCGCGGTGGCTTCGGGGTCAGCGGGCAGGTCGGGGCGAGTCGGCGCGACCGCCCCGGAAGCACGGGCCGGTGGCGCCGCCGGCCCGGACGGGGCGATGGGCACCGGGGCGGGCGGAGCCGACGCGGTGATGCGTGGCTCCGCAGGCGGTGGAAGTTCAGCCGGCCCGGCCGTCACCTCGTGCGAAGAGCGGGGCTCGGGGGCGACCGGGACCGCCTGGGCGGCGGCCGCGGCCGGACCCAGCGCGGCCGCCGGGCGCGGGGGCGGAGCCGTGGGACGGCGCAGGCCAGCGGGCCTGCCCCACAGCGGGACGGCAGCAGGGCCCTGGGGCTCGTGAGTCTCGTGCGACACCTCGATGGGAGGCGGCGCGATGGGCAGCGGGCGGGGCCGGCCCCGGGGCTGATTGCCACGGGCCAGCTCGCGGCGGTCGGAGCCGCGGGCGCCGCGGCCATTGCCGGTCTGACCGGCCCAGCCGGGCTGAGCGCCGGCCCGGCCGGGACGCCCCAGGCGGCCGGAGCTGCCCGCGGTGTCCTCGGCACCAGAGCCGAGTACGGCCCGGCCCCGGGAAACTGGCTTGGGACCAGGCGCCGCCGGCCGGGCTCCCGCGCGTCCCGGAGCCTCCGGGCCCGTCGAAGCCTGGTCCGCCGGCCCCCGCAGAACCTCGCCGGTGATGGCGGCACGCGTGCCGGCCGGCCGGGCGGCCGGGTCGTACCAGGCCGGGCGGCCGGCCGGGGCGCCCGAGCCCGAGCCGGAGCCGGGGTGGCCGCTGGGCTCGTAGCCGGTCCAGCGGTCCGGGTCGGCCCAGACCGGACGGCCCACCGTGCGGTCCTGGCCGGCCCGGGCCCGGGCCGGGACGCCGGGGCCGCCGACGCCGCGAGCGCGGGCCTGCCCGGCCGCGGCCGACGGGGCGGCCGGGCCCGGCTGGGGCCACACCCGCGGTCCGCCGGTGGCGGGCTGCGGGGTCAGGTCGGGCGAGATCCGCTCGCGCCAGGAGCGACGCGCGCGGTCCCGGCGGTCGCGGCCGTCCCGGGCGCGGCCGATCCCGCTGGGCAGTGCACGCGCGCCGGCCAGTTCAGGCTCTCGCGCGGCACCGGTCTCCGCGGCTTCGTCAGCCAGGACCGGATCCTCGACCGGGACCGGTAGGCGGTGCCAGACCTTGGCGTAGACGCGGATCTCGTTGTTCTCGGCCAGCGGCACCATGCGAGCCCAGGTACGCGGTTCTCCCACGTAACGAAGCTGCGACCCCAGCAGCTCGTGCAGCCGCTTGTTTTCCAGCACGGGCCGGGTGCAAAGCCAGGTGAGCACACCGGGTGGCAGGACATAGAGCGCCACCAGCGTGTGATTGAACGGAACGCCAATGGCGGCGAGCGCTACAACATACGGAACCGTTATCCCACAAAAAACCGCAATCCAGCTGATCGGCAGCGGCATAGGCAGGCGAAAATCGTAAAGCTTGTAGAGCCTCTTCTCGATTCGCCAGATGTTCGTGTAAGTGGGCAGGTCCACGAATAAGCGCTCCTTCGGCCGCGGCGGGGTGCCGTTACGGGGCTAGTGGACTCCGAGCGCGTTGCTGATTCCTGTGGCCAATGCCTGCACGATGCTAGGTGTGTAGAAAACGACGGCGATGAGGACGGCGAGCACGATGAACTGCACGAAGCGGGTGATCTCCCGGGTGAACAGGAAAAACAGGGCGACAATCCCCACGATGCCAAGGAAAAGCGGGCCGAACAGCCCCTGAAGATAGGTGACCAGACCTTGGGTGCTCAGGGCGACCGGTGCCTGGCCGGCCAGGAGATGGAACGCCATTACTCTTCCCTTCCGGGATCATCAGATATAAGCGAAGCGGGCGGCCGGGAGCGGCCCGCGCTCGATTTACAGAACGGTTGAATCCCCCGAGGTGGTTCACCGGGCCGCCCGCGGGCGGCCCGCGCGGTGGACGGGGCGACGCTTGTGTACCTCATGAGTTCCCCGCCTGCTGACCCTGAACCGAGGCCTTGATGGCCTTCACGAACCACTTGCCGCCCTGGTCGACCACGGTCAGGTCGTAGGTGCTGTCCAGCTTGCCGGGGTTCGCCGGCTGGCCCGCGAGCTGCCAGGTCACGGTGACGGTGATGTCCCGGGTGTCCCCGCCCGCGGGCACGGTCAGGCCGGAGAGGCTCTGGTAGGTCAGCTGTCCGCCGAGCCCGGTCACCGAGGCGCCGGGGGCCAGGAAGCGGTTCAGGGTGGCACTGTCCCCGCTGGCGTAGGCCTGGAAGAACGCGGGCAGCTGCGCGTTCAGCGCGGCCTGGGCGGTGGGGTCGGAGTTGGCCGGGGTGGCCGACGGCGGTGCGGCCTGGGCCGGGGCAGGCAGCCAGGCGGGCTGACCGGACACCGCCACCGCCCCGTTGGCGGTGTAGATCGGCACGCCCAGCTCCATGAGCTGGCCATTGACCGTGGCCAGGATCGTGACCACGGCCCGGGTCGTGCTCTGCACGGAAATCCCGGCCACCTGCTCCGATTCCAGCTTCAGGGTGCCGGACCCGTTCCAGCCCAGCTGCGGATCGGCGCCGCTGATCGCCCCGGGCACGAAGGCGGCCAGCTCACGGGCGCGCTGATCGGCGGTGGCCGGATCGAAGTTGAGGTAGGCCGAGCCGAATTGCAGCGCGTAGGCCTCGGCCAGCGTCGCCGGGAACGAGTTGTTCGCGCTTCCGGCCGGAGAAGTGCTCCCTGAGCTGCCGGTACGCGAGGCTGGGGTCTCGTTGAGGACGATCGCCATGATCCCTCGATACCCGATTATCAGCAGGACAGCCCAAAGTACGGCCCGCACAGTCCAGACGAACCACCGGCCACCCCCGCCGTTCCATGGGCGACGAGGCCGTCCGCCGGGTCGTCCCGGTGTCCCGCTTTCCATCTCTGGGCCGTCAGCGTACACAGCTGAACGCGCTGGGTCATCAACGCCCGAACCGCGAACCATCACACCTCCGCCCGTTCCGGGTTGGGCTACCATCCGGGCACACTCTGCCCCGGCGATCTTAACGTCCATTGTGCGTTTTAAAAACCCGGCCGGGGAGGCATTGTTCAGGCTGACTGAGCCTGCGCTCAAAATCGATCAATTACGGGGATCGAACGACGCACAGGGAAACCTGAGGCCCTTAGCGGCAACTCTAAGACCTGCGCTTAGCCGTTTGTGGCCAATTGCCTGCCAGGACATTGCCATAGCCTCCTGACCTGTACAAACGTGCCGAAAGTCGGTGATGATGGGGCGCGTGTTGCGTACCCCAGCCAACCGGGCCAGTGTTATTGAGGCACGCTGCACAGCGCTATACCGTCGCCTCACGGTCCGGTCGCCGGCCGGTCCGCCTACCGCAACCGGACGGCCGGCTTGCGGCGGCGCCGGTAATGGCGCGGAACGACACCCGGCGATCCGCCTGCCCGCTCGGCCTTGCTCCTTATCGAACAAAGTTTCGATCAACCTGTACAAAGCAGGATCATACGTTCGAAAAACTTCGTTGGCAAGGGGATTGGCCGGAATGGAGGTGACAAGGACGCGCGTCGCCCGCGCCGGCGCAGCTTCCCGGGCCGGTCAGAGCGCTCCGGCGGCAACGGGCAGGAGCAGCCGGGACGCCGAGGCGATCCGGTTGAGGCTGCTGGGTCCGGCGCTACCTGGACGGCGAGGTCAGACGTTGAAGCGGAACTCGACGACGTCGCCGTCCTGCATGACGTAGTCCTTGCCTTCGATGCGGGCCTTGCCCGCGGACCGGGCGGCCGCGACCGAGCCGGCCGCGATCAGATCATCGAACGACACGATCTCGGCCTTGATGAAGCCGCGCTGGAAGTCGGTGTGGATGACCCCGGCCGCTTCCGGCGCGGTGGCGCCGATGGGGATGGTCCAGGCCCGGGTCTCCTTGGGACCGGCGGTGAGGAAGGTTTCCAGGCCCAGCGTGCGGAAGCCCACCCGGGCCAGCTGGTCCAGACCCGGCTCGCCCAGGCCCGCCTCGGCCAGCAGCTCGGCCGCCTCGTCCTCGGGCAGCTCGGCCAGGTCAGCCTCGGTCTTGGCGTCGAGGAACACCGCTTCGGCCGGGGCCACCAGCTTGGCCAGCCGGTCCCGCAGGGCCGGGTCCTCCAGCTCGTCGGTGTCGACGTTGAACACGTAGATGAACGGCTTGGCCGTCAGCAGCTGCAGCTCGCGCAGGTCGGCCGGGTCGATGCCGGCCGCGGCGGCCCCGGCGAACAGGGTGGTGCCGGAGTCCAGCACCTGCTGCGCGCGGGCGGCCGCGTCGGCGGCCCGGACCTTGCCGGCGTCCTTGCTGAACTTGGTCTCCTTGGCCAGCCGGGGCGCGGCCTTCTCCAGCGTCTGCAGGTCGGCCAGGATGAGCTCGGTCACCACGGTCTCGATGTCCCGCTCCGGCGACACGTCGCCGTCCACGTGGCTCACGTCGGGGTCGCTGAACACCCGGACCACCTGGCAGATTGCGTCGGTCTCGCGGATGTGGCCGAGGAACTGGTTGCCCAGGCCCTGACCCTGGGCGGCCCCGCGGACCAGCCCGGCGATGTCGACGAACCGCACGGTGGCGGGCACGATCCGGGCCGAGTCGTACAGCTTGGCCAGCTCGGCCAGCCGCGAGTCGGGCACGCCGACGATGCCCACGTTGGGCTCCACGGTCGCGAACGGGTAGTTGGCGGCCAGCGCCCCCGCCCGGGTCAGCGCGTTGAACAGAGTGGACTTACCCACGTTGGGCAGCCCGACGATGCCGATGGACAAACTCACGCCCGTAAGTTTAGGGGCGCGGGCCCATTACTGTGTACGCCCGCGTGGCAACACGGCATCGCCGGGGGTAGCTGCCAAAATTGGGACACATGAGCGCGATCATGCTGGTTGCCGGGCTGATCCTGGGAATGATCATCGGGGCGGTGATCGGCTACCTCTACGCGGGGCGGCGGGTGGCCTCCGCCACCGAGCGCGCTCGCGCGGCCGAGGAACGGGCGGCCCTGGTCGACGGCCAGCTGGCGGAGCGGTTCCAGAGCCTGTCCGCGCAGGCCCTGGACGCGAGCACGCAGCGCTTCCTGGACATGGCCGAAGGCCGGCTGCGGGCCGAGAACGTCAAGGCGGCCGGGGAGCTGGAGAACCGGCGGGCCGCGGTCGAGCACCTGGTCGGGCCGCTCAAGGAGACGCTGGCCCGGCTGGAGACCCAGCTGCACGAGACCGACTCGGCCCGCCGGGCCTCGCACGCGGCCCTGGCCGAGCAGGTCAACATCAGCAGGCACACCACCGAGCAGCTCCGGAACCAGACCCAGGCCCTGGTCACCGCGCTGCGGCGGCCGGAGGCGCGGGGCCGCTGGGGCGAGCTGCAGCTGCGGCGGGTGGCCGAGCTGGCCGGCATGGCCGCGCGCTGCGACTTCGACGAGCAGGTCGCGGTGGCGGGCGAGCACGGCGGTCAGCGGCCGGACATGGTGGTGCGGCTGGCCGGCGGCAAGAACATCGTGGTCGACGCCAAGGTCTCGCTGGCCGCCTACCTGGAGGCGGTGGAAGCCAGCGACGAGGCCGTCCGCGAGGCCCGGCTGGACGCGCACGCCCGGCACGTCCGCCAGCACGTGGACCAGCTGGCGGCCAAGGCCTACTGGACCGCGCTCAGCCCGGCCCCGGAGTTCGTGATCCTGTTCATCCCCGGGGAGGCGTTCCTGGCCCCGGCCCTGGAACGCGACTCCGCCCTGCTCGAGCACGCGCTGAGCCGCAGGGTGCACATCGCCACCCCGACCACGCTGGTGACGATGCTGCGGACCGCGCAGTACGCCTGGCAGCAGGAGGCGCTGTCGCAGAACGCGCGGGCCGTGTTCGACCTCGGCCGGGAGCTGCACGGCCGCATCGCCGGGCTGGGCCGCCACGTCGACCTGCTCGGCCGCAGCCTGACCCGCACCGTGCAGGCCTACAACCAGACGGTCGGGTCGCTGGAGAGCCGGGTCCTGGTCAGCGCCCGCCGCCTCAGCCAGCTGGGCGTGGTCGACGCCGAGCTGACCGGCCCGGCCCCGGTGGAAGAGGTGGCCCGCGGCCTGTCCGCCGCCGAGCTGGCCCCGGAATCGCCGGACATCGGTCACCCGGATCAGCTGGTCGACACGCCACAATGGACGTGAGTCCGGCGATGGCACCACGGGAGGGTGAAGCGCAGGCGTGCCCGAGTACAGCAGGCAGGGTGCGGCCCAGCCACGTCCTGTTCCCGTCAGCGACGCCAGGAGCCGCATGAGCCGGCCCGAGGCGGCCGGGGCCGCTGGTGCGCCCAGGGCGCAGTCCGTCCCGCGTCCGGCCGGACCAGCGCGACCGGGACGGGCGCCCTCCTCCCACGGCCGCAGCCCGGTGGCGCCGCGACCGCGGAGCGCGGCCGGGCCGGCCCGCTCGCCCGGGGCCCGGCCCCGCCCGGCCGACGCCCCGGCCGGTAGGGCCGCTGGCCTCCGGCTCACCGGGCGCGGCGCGATCCTGGGCCTGTTCCTGGTGTCCTTCCTCGGCATCCTGGTGTCCGGCTGGCTGGGCACCGGGGTCCTGGCCGACCTGCTGTTCCTGGGCGGGTGCGGCGCGATGGCCCGGTACACCAAGCCCCGCGACCTGCTGTCGGTGTCGGTGTCACCGCCACTGGCGTTCTTCTTCGCCTGCCTGCTGGCTAAGCTGGTTTCGTCGTCAGGCGGGACCTCGGCCGCCGAGGGCACCCTGGTCACGCTGGCCACTTCGGCCCCCTGGCTGTTCGCTGGCACCGCCCTGACCATCGTCATCGCCCTGCGCCGGGGTCTGCTGGACAACATCCGCGAACTGCGAGCGGGACTGCAGGGCAACCCGGGCGGAGAGGTGGCGCCGGCCGATGAGAGAACACGGCGCCGCTGACCACCAGCACGATCCGCAGCATCGCCACGTCGAATCACTCTCACATCACCAGCACCAGCACACCGACTCCCCCGGTGGCGGGGAGAGTCAAGTGGTGCCCGCGCACGATGGGACTCCCGAGGCGCACCGGCCGCATGAGCACGGTGAGGGCCATGGGCACGGGCCGGCCGGTCCGCCCGGGCTCCGGGGGCGGCTGGGGCGCCTGCGGCACGAGCTGAGCCACCGGCTGCGGCCGCACAGCCACGACGCCTCGGCCAAGATGGACCGGGCCATGGAGGCGTCGGCCCAGGGCATGCGGACGCTGTGGATCTCCCTGGCCGGGCTGGGCACCACCGCCATCCTCCAGGCGGTGACAGTGTCTGTTTCTGGGTCGGTGGCCCTGCTCGGCGACACCGTCCACAACGCGGCCGACGCGCTGACCGCGGTGCCGCTGGGCATCGCGTTCCTGGCCGGGCGCCGGGCCGCGACCCGGCGCTTCACCTACGGCTTCGGCCGGGCCGAAGACCTGGCCGGCATCGCGATCGTGCTGCTGATCGCGCTGTCGGCGGCCGTGGCCGCGGTGGCCGCCGCCGACCGGCTGGTGCACCCCGTCACCGTGTCCCACCTGCCCTGGGTGGCGGTGGCGGCGGTGATCGGCTTCGCGGGCAACGAGTGGGTGGCCCGGTACCGGATCCGGGTCGGCCGGGCCATCGGCTCGGCCGCGCTGGTGGCCGACGGGCTGCACGCCCGGACCGACGGCTTCACCTCACTGGCCGTGCTGATCGGGGCGGCGGGGGCGGCCCTGGGCTGGCGGCTGGCCGACCCGATCGTGGGCCTGGTCATCACCGTGGCCATCCTGGCCGTGCTCAAGGACGCGGCCCAGGAGGTGTTCCGGCGGCTGATGGACGCGGTCGACCCGGCCCTGCTGGAGACGGCCGAAGCCGCGGTGGCCGGCGTCGGCGGCGTGCTCGAGGTGAGCCGGCTGCGGATGCGCTGGATCGGCCATCACCTGCACGCCGAGGTCACGATCGTGGTCGGCGGCGAGCTGAGCGTGCGGGACGCGCACCGGGTCGCGGTCATGGCCGAGCACGCGCTGCTGCACGCGGTCCCCCGGCTGACCACGGCCATGGTGCACGCCGATCCGGCTCCCGGCGGGCCGGACGACCCGCACGCGCTGCTGGCCCACCACCGGGGCGAGCCGGGGGCCTAGTCTTCGGCGGGCTCGGTGCGGGTACGCGGCGGGCGGATCTCGCGCGGGAGCGCGAACGACATGCGCTCCTCGATCGCCTCGACCTCTTCGGCATCGCCGAAGCCGTGGGCCGCGAGCCAGCCCAGCACCCCGTTGACCAGGTCCTCGGGGACCGAAGCCCCGCTGGTCACACCGACCGTGGTCACGCCGGCCAGCCAGCCTTCGTTAATCTCGGTGGCGTCGTCGACCAGGTAGGCGTGGGCCGCGCCGGAGTCCTTGGCCACCTCGACCAGGCGGACCGAGTTGGACGAGTTCTGCGAGCCGACCACCAGGACCAGGTCGGAGGCGGCGGCGATCTGCTTGACCGCGGCCTGCCGGTTCTGGGTGGCGTAGCAGATGTCGTCACTGGGCGGATCGAGTAGCAGCGGGAATCGCTTGCGCAGCGCGGACACGGTCTCCGTAGTCTCGTCGACGGACAACGTGGTCTGCGACAGCCAGGCGACCTTGGCCGGATCGCGGACCTCGACCGAGTCACTGCCCGCTGGCCCGTCCACCAGGTGGATGTGCGCGGGCGCCTCCCCGGTCGTGCCGACGACCTCCTCGTGGCCCTCGTGGCCGATCAGCAGGATGTCGTAGTCCTGGGCGGCGAACCGGCGGGCTTCGTTGTGCACCTTCGTCACCAGCGGGCAGGTGGCGTCGATGGTGCGCAGTCGCCGGTCCTTGGCTTCCTCCCTGACCTGCGGAGATACACCGTGCGCGGAGAAGACCACTACTGATCCCTCGGGAACGGCTTCGGTCTCGTCCACGAAGATCGCGCCGCGGTCCTCAAGAGACCGCACGACATGAGTGTTATGGACGATTTGCTTGCGGACGTAGACCGGCGCGCCAAAGCGCTCAAGGGCCTT
>DASXMW010000155.1:0-2871 GCA_036495425.1 Streptosporangiaceae bacterium
CGGCAGATCGGGGCCGCGGTCGACCGGCGCGCGCGCTGGGACGTCCAGGTGCGTCAGTCCATCGAGGCGTGGATCGCGGTGGCCCAATCCGACCTCGCCCTCACGCTGAGCTGGATCCGGGACCTCCCCTCGCTCGGAGCCAACGCCCGCCACCTGCAGCGCGAGTGGCTCGAGGCCTTCATCGTGCTGGTCAGGGAGCTCACCGACACCCCGGAACTGCGCGCGGCCGGGGTCGCCCCGCCGTCCCGGCAGCTCATGATCTTGATGCTCGGCGGCCTGCGCGAGCTGATCGCCACCACCGTCGAAGACGGCGGCGATATCGGCGGCATCACCGACGTGGCCGTCCGGGCCACCCAGGCGATGCTCGGACCGCCCGCCCACCCCGCGCCCGAGTGACACCACCCGCCCGCATGCCAGCACCCGCCCGGCGCCCACGTGACACCACCCGCCCGGCCCCCACGTGACACCACCCGCCCGGCGCCCACGTGACACCACCCGCCCGGCCCCGCTCAGCCGCCCCATTCCTGCGTGACACCCTGGTGCTAGTCACCAGGGTCACACGGGCCGTTCCAGTCCCAGCCGCCTCCGTCTTGCGGAAATAGCGTGGTTGATAGGGGCTATGCGGTTGATTCGGGGGAGCGGGTAGACACTCCAAAATTAACTGAGTTTCGGGCGTGTCGCGTGGCAGGATGCTGGTATGAGCGCGGACGCGGAGCTGGTGAGGCGTATCGGGCCGCAGCTGGAGCTGCTGCTGCCGGTGCTGGATGAGAGGGCCCGGCGGCTGACGCTGGGGATGGTGGCCCTGGCGGCCGGGGATGGCGGGACCGGCGCGGTGGCCAAGGCGGCCGGGGCGTCCTGGCAGACGGTGGCGGACGGGGCGGCCGAGCTGGCTTCCGGGCAGGCCGCGGTGCCGGGGCGGATCCGCCGGCCGGGCGCGGGCCGGCCGAGGCTGGCCGGGGCTGATCCCGGGCTGGTGCCGGCGCTGCTGGCCCTGGTGGAGGACTCCTCGCGGGGGGATCCGGAGTCGCCGCTGGCCTGGACGACCAAGAGCGCGAAGCACCTGTCAGATGAGCTGACCGCTGCGGGGCACCGGTGCAGCCCGCAGACGGCCTGGCGGCTGCTGCACGAGCAGGGGTTCTCCACCCAGGCCAACGCGAAGGTGACCGAGGGGCGGCGGCACCCGGACCGCGATGCCCAGTTCCGGTATATCGCCGCGCAGGCCAGCGAGCACCTGGCCGGCGGGCAGCCGGTGATCAGCGTGGATGCCAAGAAGAAGGAGCAGGTCGGGGAGTACGCGCAGGCCGGGCGGGAGTGGCGGCCTAAGGGCGACCCGGTCAGGGTCCGCGACCATGGCTTCGAGGACGGGCCGGGCGGGCACGCGATCCCGTACGGGGTCTACGACGTCGGGGCGAACGCCGGGTTCGTGAACGTGGGCACCGACCACAACACTGCCGCGCTGGCGGTGGAGTCCATCCGCCGCTGGCAAGACCTGACCGGGAAGGACGCCTACCCGGCCGCGACCCGGCTGCTGATCTGCTGCGACGCGGGCGGGTCCAACGGGTGGCGGAACCGGGCCTGGAAGGCCGGGCTCGCGGACCTGGCCCGCCAGAGCGGGCTGGAGATCACCGTCTGCCACTTCCCGCCTGGCACCTCCAAGTGGAACAAGATCGAGCACCGGCTGTTCTCCCAGATCACCCTGGCCTGGCGCGGCCGCCCGCTGACCAGCCACGACGTCATCGTCAACACCATCGCCGCGACCACCACCGCCACCGGGCTGGCCGTCACCGCCGTCCTGGACACCGGCCGGTACCCCACCGGGGCCACGGTCAGCGACGAGCAGATGAAAGACCTGGAGACCAGGACCTTAACCCGTCACGCCTTCCACGGCGACTGGAACTACACCTTCGCGCCGGCGCCCCGGCCCGCGCCGCCAGAACCGGCCGCCCCGCCCGCGCCCGGCCCGGCTGCCGCCGCGTCCGCCGCCGTGGCCCCCGTCGTGGCCGCGCTGGCCAGCCCGGAGCTGACCGGCCTGTCCCGCCAGGACCTCGCCGCGCTGGCCGCCAGCCTGGAACTATCCCACGCTGCCGCCCGCGAGCAGCGCCTCCACCTCGAACGCGGCCACTCCCGCCGGGCCCGCACCGGCCCCGCCGGGCCGTTCAGATACCCCCTGCAAACCCAGCTGCTGGCCGCCCTCTACCACCACCGGCTCGGCATGCCCTGCACCCACATCGCCGCCCTGCTCGGCGCCCACCACACCACCATCGCCGAAGCCTGCCGGGCCGTCACCGCCCTGCTCGGCACCGGCCATCCCGCCCTCGCGCCCGGCCCCGTCCGCCTCCGCACCCCCGCTGACCTGCGGGACTACGCCGCCACCGCCCAGATCACCATCCCGGACCCCCCGCCGCGCGGGCGCCTCCGCAAATAGCACGATACGACCCCCGACACACCGTAAACACACTTTATTTTGGAACGCTTACGGGGTACCCCCAATCAACCTCATAGCCCGAATCAACCACTTAAGGCTTCGGGCATAAGCGGCGAAAAACGCAAAAGGCGCATCGGCTCGGGAAGCCTGCTGGACCGCGGAAGCCTGCTGGACCGCGGAAGCCTGGCGGTGCGGAGGCGTGGCGGCACCGGCCGGATGAAGGCCGGTCAGCCCTCGGTTCGGCGACGGCGGTGGCCGACCCGAGGGTGACCGGAACCGCGGCGGCGCTGGACTCGTTCGCGTCCGCGGCACCGCTACGGCAACCTCAGGAGACCGGGCCGCTATGTAGGCCGTCTGGTGTCCATGTGGTGGTTGTGTGGAGACGGGTATCGTCCTGTCGCGGGGCGGGCATCCTTTCAGGAGGGTCGCGGGACCACGGAAGGAGG
>DASXMW010000156.1:0-9726 GCA_036495425.1 Streptosporangiaceae bacterium
GGCCGATCCGGGCGCGTTGCGGGAGGCCGCCTGCGGCCTGGCCGGGGAGATCGCCGCCGCGGCGCCGCTGGCCGTGCAGCGGATCCGGCTGACCATGCGGGCCGCCCTGGCCGAGGAGGTGCGGGCCGCGCACCCGGTGGAGGCGCGGCGGCAGCGGGAGCTGTTCGGCACCCAGGATTTCCGCCGCGGGGTGGACGCCGCCGCCCGGCGCGAGGAACCCGCGTTCGAGGGCGACTGACACCGGCCGGGCGCTGACCCCGCTACTTCTCGCGGTCGCGGCGGAGCTGGTCCAGGACCGGGCCCGGGTCATCGCCGGCCAGCCGGATCATGGCCCGGATCGCGTCGGCCAGCGCCACCCGGGGCACGCCCAGCTCCACCGCGGCGTCGTCGGCCCAGCGGGTGAGCTGCCGGTACAGCTCGGGGCTCAGGTCCAGGGTGATCCGGACCGGCTTGGACCGGATCGCCGTCCGGCCCGCCGGGCGGGCGTCCGGCTGGGTGCGCCGGCCGGCCGCCGCCGCCATCTGTGCCTTGCGCTGCTCGCGTGGCCTGGTCATGTCCGCACCGAGCACAGCGGGGCGGCGCGGCTGATCAGCTCGCGCGCCACCCGGCGCCACACATCGTGCTCGGAGAGCTTGATGCGCATCCCGAAGCTCTGCGCGTACAGCTCCAGCCGGGGCACCGCCGTTTCGAGCACGTCGTAGCCGAGATCGTGCAGGGCCTCCCGGGCGTCCGTGGTGGAGTGGGCCCGGGCGATGCACCGGTTGAGCAGGATAGCCGACCGGCTGGGGGTAGCGCGGACCGCGGCGACTTCGGCGATCTCCTCCCGCACCGGCGACGTGCGGTTGATCTCGATCGGGCTGGGCGCGCACGGGATCAGCACCTCGTCCGCGTAGCGCAGGGCCGACCGGGCGATCCCCGCGTGGTCCTCGATCTGCGGCGTGTCGATGATCACCACGTCGTCGTCCTGGGCGATCTCCGGCACCCGCCGGTGCAGTTCGCGCGAGGGCAGGGCCACGATCCGGAACGGGAACGACGCCCGCGGATCCACCGCCGGGTCCATGGCGGCCAGGTCCGACCATTCCAGGGCGCTGCCCGAGGGGTCCGCGTCGACCAGCAGCACGCGGTTTCCGGCCGAGGCGAAAACGTGGGCCAGCCACACCGCCGAAGTGGTCTTGCCGGTTCCTGGCTTGAGATTCGCCAGGGCAAGGCTAAGACCAGTCATCCAGGCATTATCGCAGCGTCTGCGGCCTAACGGTAGTTGACCGGCGATAGCCTGACGCAGCGTGCGCGAGATGGGACCAAGGGCAACGGGACATCACGCAGTAAAGCAGTAACGACATATTTACGGCAATTTCTCGTTCCGATCGCGCGGGTCCGGCGGCGGTGGTCTTACCCACAGGGGATGTGGACACCTATGAGTGATTTGCCCAGCGTGCCGGGCCGTTATCCACAGCCTGTGGATGTTTATGTGGGTAAATCACAGGTCTGTAATTAGCGCGGCGGGCCCGGATAGTTGCCGGGCGGGCGGCGGCCGGAAATAATGCGGTACATCTGACGGCATTGGGGCGAGACCTCCCCGCTTCCCCGGTGCTCTCGGTGTGGGGTGCCCGAGAGCTGATCAAGGGGCGCAGAGCGGAGGGGAGGCGCTGTGGCCGGGGGGGACTACCCAGATCCCGAGTCGTACTCGGTCGGTTCCGAGGTGGCCGGTTACCGGCTGGAGGAGCAGATCGGCCGGGGCGGCATGGCGCTGGTCTACCGGGCCCGCGACGTTCAGCTGGGCCGCAACGTCGCGCTGAAGCTGCTGTCGCCGGTGCTGGGCCGGGACGAGGCGTTCCGGCAGCGGTTCATCCGCGAGTCGCGGGCCGCGGCCGCGGTCGACCATCCGCACATCATCCCGATCTTCGCGGCCGGCGACAGCGACGGCGTGCTGTTCATCGCCATGCGCTACGTCCAGGGCGGCGACGTGCGCCGGCTGGTCGACGAGCTGGGCGCGCTGCCCGCCGGCCGGGTGGTCAGCATCATCACCCAGGTGGCGTCGGCGCTGGACGCGGCCCACCTGAACGGCCTGGTGCACCGGGACATCAAGCCGGCCAACATGCTGCTGGACTCGACCGACAGCGGCAGCCAGCAGGACCACGTGTACCTGGCCGACTTCGGCCTCAGCAAGCGCTCGCTGTCGGCGACCGGGCTGACCTCGATCGGCCAGTTTCTGGGTACCCCCGCCTACGTCGCCCCCGAGCAGATCGAAGGCCGCACCGTGGACGGCCGGGCCGATCTCTACGCCCTGGCCTGTGCCGCGTTCGAGATGTTGTGCGGCACACCCCCGTTCCAGCGCGACGATGACCTGGCCATCATGTGGGCCCAGGTGTCCGCGCCGCCGCCGTCCCTGTCCGAGCGGCGGCCCGACCTGCCGCCCGCGGTCGACACCGTGCTCCGGCAGGCCCTGGCCAAGGACCCGGCCGACCGGTTCGCGGGCTGCCTGGCCTTTGCCGCCGCGCTGCGGGCCGCCCTCGGCCTGCACGGCCAGGCCGCCGGTCCGCCGTCGGCGGGTCCGCGGACGCAGACTTCGGGGCCGCGGCCGGTTCCGGAGCATCCGCCCACCCAGGTCTCCGGCCCGCGCCCGGACACCGCGGCCCGGCCGGTGGACCCGCCGACCGCGGACTGGCAGCCATCGGGGCCCAGCCGCCCGCCGGGCGGCAGCCGGGGGCCGGCCGGTCCTCCCGGGCTCGGGGGGCCGGGCGGCCCGTCGGGCCCGGCCCGGCCCGCAGGCCGCCGGCGGCGGCGGTGGCCGATGGCGGTGGCCGGGGTGGCCGTGATCGGCGCGGCCATCGGGGCGTTCACCGCGCTGCAGGGCGGCGGCGGAAACCAGAAGGCCACCGGGGCCGCCGACACCACCAAGGCCAAGACGCCCGCGGCCGTGCTGCCGGCCATCAGCGCCCCCGGCTGCCGCTCGACGGTGGGCAAGGCCTCGTCGCTGTCCACGGTGCGGTCCCAGTCGGTGGCGGTGGGCCCGCACCCGTTCGGGGTGAACACCACCGCCGACGGCAAGTTCACGTTCGTGTCCCGTGCCGATGGGATCGTGGTGCTGTCCAACGGATCCGGCCTGGCGCCGACCGTGGACCACGTGATCAGCGTGCCCGGGCTGCAGAAGGCCGGGGCCCTCACCCACAACGGCAAGTACCTGATCGCCGCGCTGAACAGCGGGGCGGTGGTGGTCGACGTGGCCGCGGCCGAACAGGGCAGCAGCCACGCGGTCGTGGGCACGCTGACCAGCTCGTTCGGCGGCGGAGCGGTCGAGGTGGGCATCTCGCCGGACGACCGGTTCGTGTTCGTGACCCTGCAGGAGAGCGCGGCCATGGCCGTGTTCAACCTGCAGACGGCGCTGACCCACGGGTTCGGGTCGTCCGCCGTCGTGGGCAAGGTCGGCCTGGGCCAGCAGCCGGTCGGGCTGACCTTCTCCCCGGACGCCAAGCTGATGTACGTGACCAGCATGACCAAGGTCCCGACCCAGAGCGCGGGCCAGGGCACGGTGTCGGTGATCGACACCGCGCTGGCCGAGACCAACCCGGCCAAGGCGGTCAAGACCACCGCCGACGCGGGCTGCGACCCGGTCCGGGTCATCACCGACGGGACCACGGTGTGGGTCACCAGCCGGGAGAGCAACGCGCTGCTCGGCTTCTCGGCCAGCCGCCTGCTCAGCGATCCCGAACACGCGCTGCAGGCCCAGGTCGCCGTGGGGGCGGCGCCGATCGGCGAGACCTTCGCCGGCAGCGGCAGCCGGACCCGCATCCTGATCGCCGACTCCAACCAGGGCGGGCAGTCCGGGGTGGCGCCGACGGTGGCCGTGGTCGACCCGGCCAAGGCCCTGCATCGGCAGCAGGCCCTGCTCGGCTACATCAGCACCGGTCAGCTGCCGCGCCAGTTCACCATCCAGCCAGGCGGAGAAACCGCCCTGGTCACCAACGACCTGGCCGGCCAGCTGCAGGCCATCGATCTCGCCACCCTGCCCTGACCTGGGCAGCCCCTGCCGGGGGCGGCCGGCCGGCATCCGGCATGATTTCGGGCATGACCGAGCTTCCGCCCGCGTACTACCTGCCGCTCGGGGACGACCGGTTCGAGCCCACCTCGGCCACCACCAGCCCCTGGGATGACGGCGCCCAGCACGGGGGCCCGCCGACCGCGCTGCTGGCCGACTGCCTGGACCAGGCCTTCGGGCGGCCGGAGCTGAGGGTGGCCCGGATCAGCATGGACTTCCTGGGCCCGGTGCCGCGCAGCCCGGTCCAGGTGCGGACCGAGCTGCTGCGGCCGGGGCGGCGCACCCAGCTCAGCCAGGCCAGCCTGTGGGCCGGGGACCGCCAGGTGGCCACGGGCCGGGTCTGGCACCTGGCCGCGGCCGCCGCGGCGGCCACTGCGACGGGCCCGGCCCCCGACGGCGCGGTGCTCCCACCGGACCTGCCCGGCCCGCAGGCCCAGACGTTCTTCGGCGGGGACGAGGACTGGGGCTACGGGCAGGCCACCGAGTGGCGGACGGTGTCCGGTGGCTACGCCGCCAGCAGCGGGACCGGCGACATCTGGACCCGGGTCCGCATCCCGCTGATCGAAGGCCGCCCGCTCACCGGCCTGGTCCGGTTCGCGGTCGTGGCCGACTCGGCCAATGGGCTCAGCGCGCCGCTGAGCTTCCAGGACTGGCTGTTCATCCCGCCCGGGGTGACCATGCACCTGCACCGGTACCCGGTCGGGGAGTGGGTCCGGCTCACCGCCGCGTCCGACGCCGGCCAGGATGGCATCGGGCTGACCGAGGGCACTTTGTCGGATGCCGTCGGCCGCTGCGGCACCGTGACCCAGCCGCTACTCGTCGCACCCAGGCGCACGGGGTGAGCCGGAGTCCGCCGGGTAGGTCACACTGTGGGTAAGAGACCATCAGGCTCACCGGCCATGCGGGGGCAGGGGGCGCGAGAAGGGCCGCTGACACCGTGATCCTTCCCGGGAAGACGAAAGTGGCACCAGGGACCACCCGGCCGCCGCGAGCGGCGCCGGAAGCCGAACGCGTCCGGCGCCCGATCGACCTGCTGTTCGGGCTGCTGTCGCTGGGCGTCATCCTGATCGTCCTCGGGGCGATCCGGACGCTGCCGCTGGGCAGCACCGAACTCTCGGACGACGTCTCGCACTGGCTGGCGCACATCCCGCGCTTCCTGTCCTCGGCCTGCTCGGTGGTGGCCGGCATCGGCTGCTTCCTGCTGGCCGCCCTGGCCGTGGGCGTACTGCTGCGTAACGACTGGCGGGACGCGCGGAACGCCGGGGTGGCCGCGCTGGCCGGGGTCGGGCTGTCCCTGGGGGCCTGGAGCGTGTGGCGCATCCAGAACGGCCCGGTCGCGGACGCGGTCATCCACCACCGCAACCCGACCACGTTCGTGTTCGACGTCGCCTTCATCGCGTTCGTGGTCGTCACCGACCTCACCCGCCGGCATCGCTGGTCCCGCTGGTGCACCGGCCTGACCGCGGCCCTGCTCATCAGCGGGCTGGCCACCACCTCGCTGACCCCGTTCTCGGCGGTGATCGCGCTGTTCGGCGGGCTGATGACCGGCTGGCTGGTGCGCTACGCGCTCGGCGCGACCTCGGCCCGGCCCAGCATCGCCCAGCTCAGCCGGTGGCTCAGCGAGCACGGTGTCCCGGTAGCCGAGCTCACCGCGACCGACCAGCAGGATCAGGGCCGGCTGGCGGGCACACTGACCGACGGCCGCCCGGTCGACGTGCACCTGGCCAACCGGGACACCCGCGGCTCCGGCTTCGCCCGGCAGCTGTGGGCGCTGATCCGGCTCCGCCCGGTGGTGGCCGGCCACGTGCCGCTCAGTTCCCGGGCCCAGCTGCAGCAGCTGGCCCTGGCCAGCTCGCTGGCCGAGCGGGCCACCGTGCCCAGCCCGGCCGTGCTGGTGCTGGACGAGACACCCAGCGAGACGTTGGTGCTGGCGGTGGCCCGGCCCGCCGGTGAACCGCTGGACGGCACGGTCAGCCCGGAGCAGGCCACCGAGCTGTTCTCGGCCCTGCGGGTGCTGCACCACACCGGGGTCGCCCACCGCGACCTGCGGCCCCCCAGCCTCCTGCTGACCCCGGGCGCGGCCGGGTTCGCCTCGCTGGACGCGGCGATCCCGGGGTCCAGTGAGCTGGTCCGCCGCCTGGACGTGGCCCAGCTGCTGGCCACGCTGGGCCGCATCGCCGGGCCCAAGGTCGCCGTGCAGGCCATGCGGGACGGGTACGGGCCGGTGGACGAGCGGGCCCTGGCCGCGGTCATGCAGCCGATCGCCCTGGCCCCCTGGGGCTGGTCGGCCATGCGGGACGCCCGTAACTGCCTGACCGAGGTCCGCAAGGTCCTGCTCGGCCCGGACACGGCCGTCCCCCCGGCCCGGCTCGAACGCTTCCGGCCCCGCACCGTGATCAGCGCGGCCCTGCTGACCGCGGCGGCCTACGTGCTCATCGGCGAGATCTCCCGGGTCGACCTGCTCGGCACGCTCCGCCACGCCAACCTGGGCTGGTTCGCGGTGGCCGTGGCGGCGTCCGCGGTCACCTATTTCGCGGCCGCCGCCAACCTGGCCGCGTTCGTGCCCCGGCGGCTGTCCCCGATCCGCGGGTTCCTGGTCCAGCTGTCGTCCGCGTTCGTCGGGCTGGCCATGCCGCCCACCGTGGGCCACGTGGCCGTCAACGCCCGGTACCTGCATAAGGAAGACGTGGACGAGGGCACGATCGCGGCCGCCGTCACCATGTCCCAGCTGGTCAACGTTGTCAGCACCGTGCTCCTGCTGGTGGCCCTCGGCCTGCTGACCGGGACCGGGCTAAGCCGGTTCAACGTCGTCCCCGGCGCCGACGTGCTGATCGGGCTGGCCGTGATCGGCGGCGTCATCGCCATCGTGGTGGCCATCCCGCAGACCCGGGCCAAGCTGACCAGCGTGGTCTGGCCGCACCTGCGCGGCATCTGGCCCCGGCTCCTCGACGCGGCCACCCACCCGGCCCGGCTGGCCCTGAGCGCCGGCGCCAACCTGCTGCTCACCGCGGCCTACCTGCTGGCCTTCTTCGCCGCGCTGTACGCGGTCGGCGCCCACCCGGCCCTGCTGCCCGCGGCCGTGGTCTACCTGGCCGGCAACGCGGTCGGCTCGGCTGCCCCCACCCCCGGCGGCCTAGGTGGCGTGGAAGCCGTGCTGGCCGCCGGGCTGACCGGCATGGGCATCCCGGCCCACGAGGCCATCCCGGCCGTGCTGGTATTCCGGGTGGCCACGTTCTGGCTGCCGATCCCGGCGGGCTGGGTCAGCTACGAGGCCCTCCAGCGCCACGGCACGCTGTAGCCCCGGGCGCCGGACCGGCTAGTTCTGGCTGGCGCGGCGGGTCCAGCTGACCTTGGCGTTGGGGTGCTCGCGCCAGGTGCTGGCCCCGGAAGCGGCCGCGGTCTTGGCCTGCTCCCACTTCAGCCGGGCCAGCTGGCCGGGCGGGGTCTCCTGCTCGTTCACCCACTGACGGGCGGCCGAGATCAGGTGCGCGCCCGCCACCGCCACCCCCACGGCGGCGATGGCGGCACCGATTCCGATCAGGGAGCCCCCCACGATCAGCGGCGCGGCCTGCACCTCGGGCCAGTTCCGGGTGGGCGAGGAATTCAGCTCAGGACTGCTCATGCCGGCCGTTATCCCCATTCCCCGTCAATCCGACACCCGCACCCGGCCCTTGCCTGCGGCTCCGGGCGGTGTTTGGCTGGGCAGGAGGCGCTGGCGATGAGTAGCTACGACGAACGTCCCTGGCTGGCACGCTACGACGTGGGGCAGCCGTCCGGCATCGAGGTCGAGTTCGGGTCGGCGCTGGCCATGTTCGGCCGCTGCGCCGAGCAGGATCCGGGCGCGCCGATCATCCGCTATTTCGACGGGGTGCTGACCCGGCGCGACCTGGACACCGAGTCCAGCGCGTTCGCCGCGGCCCTGGTCGCGGCGGGCTTCAGCGCGGGGGAGCGGGTCGCGCTGTACCTGCAGAACGTGCCGCAGTTCCTGATCGCGATGCTCGGGGCCTGGAAGGCGGGCGGCATCGCGGTCGCGGTCAACCCGATGAACAAGGAACGCGAGCTGGAGCTGATCCTGGCCGACTCCGGCGCCACCGTGCTGGTCACCCTGGAGGACCTGTACCGGGACGTGGCCGCGGGCGTGGTGGCCCGGACCCAGGTACGGACGGTGGTCACCACCTCGGCCCTGGAGTACCAGTCCCGGAACGACGCCCGGGTCCTCGGCGGGCTGACCCGGGACCGGGCCGGCGGCTCCCAGGACCTGGCCACCCTGATCGGCCAGTACCGCGGCCAGCGGCCGCCCGATCCCGGGCTCGGCCCGGACGACGTGGCCTTCCTGACCTACACCTCCGGCACCACCGGCCCGCCCAAGGGGGCCATGACCACCCACGGCAACATCGTGTTCAACGCCCAGACCTACCGGGACTGGATCGGCATCACCGCCAGCGACGTGATCCTGGGCGTGGCTCCGCTGTTCCACATCACCGGGTCGATCGGGCACGTGGCCCTGTCCCTGCTGACCGGGGCCACCCTGGTCCTCACCTACCGGTTCGACCCGGCCGTGGCCCTGGAGACCATCCGCGCTGAGCGGGTCACGTTCACGGTCGGCTCCATCACCGTGTTCATCGCCCTGATGAACGCGCCCGGCGCGGACCGGCCGGCGCTGGCCACGCTGACCAAGATCTACTCCGGTGGGGCGCCGATCCCGCCCAGCACGGTGACCGCCTTCGAGGACCTGTTCGGGCAGTACATCCACAACATCTACGGGCTGACCGAGACCACCTCACCGTCGCACGCGACGCCACTGCAGGCCCGGGCTCCGGTCGACCCGGCCTCGGGCGCGCTGTCGGTCGGTGTCCCGGTCTACAACACGATCGTCCGCATCGTCGGCGAGGACGGCCGGGACCTGCCGCCGGGGGAGATCGGCGAACTGGTCACCGAGGGCCCGCAGATCGTGGCCGGCTACTGGAACAAGCCGGAGGAGACGGCCCGCGCCCTGCCCGGCGGCGCCCTGCACACCGGCGACGTCGGCTACATGGACGCCGACGGCTGGTTCTACATCGTGGACCGGAAGAAGGACCAGATCAACGTGGCCGGCTACAAGGTCTGGCCGCGCGAGGTCGAGGACGTCCTCTACGAGCACGAAGCCGTCCGCGAGGCCGCCGTGGTCGGCGTCCCGGACGAGTACCGCGGCGAGACAGTCAAGGCCTACGTCAGCCTGAAGCCCGGCTTCGACACCACGCCGGGCAAACTGCCCGACGAACTGATCGCCCACTGCCAGGACCGCCTGGCCGCCTACAAGTACCCCCGCCAGCTGGAGATCCTGCCCGAGCTGCCCAAGACCCTGACCGGCAAGATCCTCCGCCGCGAACTCCGGGAGCCGGCCCGGCCGGACTGAGCGACCGGACTGGGCCGCCAGACTGGGCCGCCAGTCGCACGGTGGGACTTGTGTTGACACCGGTGCGGGCCGGACGGACGCTGAAATCACGGCGCGCAGAGCGGATTCGATGAGGAGTCAGCCATGGCCAACGGTACGACCGTCACCATCATCCCGTGCGGCGCGATGACCGCCGACCTGACCTGGCTGCTGCTGGCGCCGGGCCGCGCCATCCGCCGCCGGCAGGACAAGGACCTCCCCGCCGAGTGGGTCGACGTGCCCACGCACTGCGTCCTGGTGGACACCCCGGACGGCC
>DASXMW010000157.1:0-15111 GCA_036495425.1 Streptosporangiaceae bacterium
GTACGTGCAGGGTGACGCGGCGCGGCTGATCGAGGTCAACGACCGGCTGATCGGGGATCACTGTGACTTCCTGCTCTGCGACCTGCTGGGTGTGGATCTGTTCGAGCTCACGCTCCGCACCTATCTGGGGGAGCCGCTGGCGGCCAGCCCGCCACCGGCCCGCGGGCACGCGGTGACCGAGTGTGCGGTGGCCGACCGGTCCGGCATCCTCAACGCCGCGCCGGACCCGGGGCCCCAACCGCAGGCTGAGCCGGGCACCAGCCTGACCTACTGGCCGCTCCGGGCCATCGGCGACCACATCGACGTCACCCACACCAACCGCGACTACCTGGGTGTCATCTGCGCCCTGGGTCCCGATCCGGCCGCGGTCGAGCGGTCCATCCGTGCCTTCCGGGCCGCCGCGCCCTGGGACATCGCGCCGTGACCGCCGAGCAAGACCCGGCCACCGAATCCGACCCGGCCACGGAGGCCGACCTGGCCCTCGCGGTGCTCGATGCCTTGCTCCGCGAGAACTTCGCCGGCCTGGCCGGGAACATCAACGACACCGGGCCAGACCCCGTCCTGACCCTGCCCGGGCTGCCCGCCCTCCCGCTGGAACCGGATGGCTTCCTCACCGACTTCCGGATCCGCCGCCCGGCCCCGCCCATCACCCTGGCCGACGTCCACCAAACCCTTCGTACCCTGACCGACCCCGAGGACCGGCCCGGAGTCGAAGCCTTCGCCGACGAGTGCCGCGACGCCCTGGCCGCCCACCACCTGCGCGATCAGGAGGTCGCGCGGGTCACCCGGGCCCTGATCCGGCGGCAGCCCCCGGCCTGGTGCGGCGTGACCGGTCAGGTCGGCTACGACACGCTGGCCGCGGTCCAGCCCCACCCGGCCTACCCCACCGCCGCGGCCCGGCCCGGCTTCAGCGACGACGACGCGCTGGCCCATGCCCCCGAGTACCAGCCGGAGTTCCCGCTGGCCTGGGTGGCCGTCCCGCGCGAGGCCGTCACCCGCGGCGGGCCGCCCCCGCCGGCCTGGTGGCCGCGCCCGTCCGACGTCGGTCTCGCGGCCGCCCTCGACCCCGGGCACGACGTGTTCCCGGTTCACCCGGTCACCGCCCGGCGGGTCCTGGCCCAGGCTCTGGCCGAGGCCGGGCTCCCGGCGGTCCGCCTGATCGCCCCGGGCCGCCGGCTCAGGGTCGCGCCCACCCTGTCGACCCGGACCGTGGCCGTGACCGGCCAGCCCGGGGTCCACCTCAAGCTGCCCCTGCCCACCAGCACGCTGGGCCGGCTCAACCGGCGCGCGATCGTGCCCGGCACGCTGGCCGACGGGGCCCTGGTCCGCGCGATCGTGGCCGGGATCGCCCCGGACCGCCTGCTGCTGGCCGACGAGAGCCGCTGGGCCCACGCGGGTCACCCGTTCCTGGGCTACCTGCTGCGCCAGTTCCCGGACGGCCTGGACCGCTGCCACGTGGTCCCGCTGGCCGCCCTGCTGGCCCCGCGGCCGACCCTGGCCGGGCCGGGCCGGGACCTGGTCATCACCGACCTGGCCCGTCAGCACGGCGACGGCACCGTGATCGGGCTGTTCCGCGACTACCTGGACTTGCTGTTCGGCCTGCAGGTCGGCCTGTTCGTCCGCTTCGGGCTCGCGCTGGAGTCCCACCAGCAGAACGCGGCCCTGGTCCTGGATCCGGATGAGCCCGGGCATCCGCTCCGGCTGCTGGTCAAGGACTTCGACGGCGCGCTCATCCACCACCACCGGCTGGCCGCGGCCGTGCCCGGTGTCCCGGGACCGGGCGCGTTCGCCGATGCGCGGCTGCTGACCAGCTCCGACGACGCCCTGGCCGACGTGTTCATCACCATCACCGTGCACCTGTGCGCGGGCGCGCTGGCCTTCGGCCTGGCCCGGGCGGGCCAAGCCCCGCTGCCGGCGCTGCTGGGCCTGGTCCGCGACAGTCTGGCCCGGGCGCTGGGCCGGTACCCCGGCCACCCGGCCGCCGAGGCGCTCCGCGCCCGCGTGCTCGACGCCGACCGGCTGCCCGGCAAGGCCATGCTGACCGCGGGCACGCTGCAGTCCAAGGCCCGCAGCGGCGCCCGCGACATCAACAAGTTCTACGGCACCACCGGTCCCAACTACCTGAAGAACCTGCCCGCGGGCCCCGGTGATGCTGTGCTGCCTTCTGCCCTGTGCGCGCGTCCGTGAACCCTGCCGCCCTCACCTGCCAGGCGCTGCTCAACTGCCTGATCCGTGAGGTCTCGATGCCCGAGCAGCAGGCCTGGGAGGACGACGGCCACCTGGTCATCCGGCTGGCCCGGTCCGGCGCGACCTGCGCTGGCAGCCGATCGGCTGGGAGGACCTGGCCGGGCTGATCGCCGACGAGCTGACCCTGGCCACCGGCGTGAGCAACGACGAGTTCGCCCGCCAGGTGCGCGGCAGCCACGCCGCCCTGGACGCGATCCCGTCCGTGTGCCGGGCCACGGTGCGCAGCACGGCGCGCGGGCCCGTGAGCCGGCTGAACCGGGAAACGCCCAGAAACGAGGTAACGGTCATCACTGCCGACATGGCCCTCGCGCCGGGACTGTGCGCCCACGGTGCCGCCTGCCACGACGGGACCGAATCCTCGGCGGCGTCCGCGCCCGCCAACGCTCGGGCCTGGCTGCTGGCCGAGCATCCGGGCCCCTGGCCCGAGGAGGCCACCGACGCCCATCTGCCCGGCCCGCTGCGTAAGGTCGTCGACCGGGCCGACGAACTGGGCGTCCGGGTTCAGCTCATCCGCCGTCCCGGCCGCCGGGACCGCCCGGTCGCCCCGGCCGTGTTCGTGGGCTGGACGGCCGGGGCCCGGCCCTGGCTGCGCCGCGGCGACCTGACCGGCACGGACTCGCTGGCCGACGAGCTGGCCGGGCTGGCCGGAGGCCAGGCCCCGCGGTTCGGCGCTCCCGCCCCCGGCCCGCTGCTGCTGGTCTGTACGCACGGCCGCCGCGACGTGTGCTGCGCCCGCCTGGGCGGCCCGCTGGCCCGCCGCCTGGCCCGCGCCTGGCCCGCCGAGGTCTGGGAGACCACCCACGTCGGCGGCCACCGGTTCGCGGCCAACCTGGTCATCCTGCCCCACGGCCTGTACTACGGCCCGGTGGCCGGCTCGGCCGCCGAGGCCGCCATCGCCGCCTACCAGCGCGGCGAGGTCCTGCTCGACCGCTACCGCGGCCGGGCCGGCCAGCCCCAGGACATCCAGCAGGCCGACTACCTGGCCATGAAGGCCTCCGGCGACCGTTCGCTGAGCACTCCGGGACGTGCTCAGCGGGCCTGATTGCGCAGGCACCGGAGCTGGTTCCAGTCGGCAGCGGGAAGAACCCGCAGGCCGGAGGGTTTCTGCGACCATCTCGCGTCGCCGTACACATATTGAATGGTCGCGACCCTGAGGTCAGCTCGGTGGAAGTCCGCACCCTGGACGTCCGCCCCGCTGAGATTGGCGTGATCCAGATCTGCCCGGCTGAAGTGCGCCTGTTGCAGATCGGAGCACTGCAGGTACGCGCCCCCCAGGTCCGATCCCTTGCCCCACCAGGACCGCTCCAGATCTGCGCCTCGAAGATCGGCGCCAAGCAACCCGGCCGAACCCAGCCATCTGAAATCGATGCCGGCCCACGACTGGCCGTAGAGCTCATCGTTGCTCAGGTCAATGTAGGGCGTCCCTGCATGCAGGCCGTTGACCTGGCTGCTGAGCCCGAGCAACGCCCGCACTTGATCCGCGGCATATTCGACGTCCAGCGGTAGTCCCGGCGAAGGAGGGGCTCCGTGGCCGCGACTGAAGGTGGGTCCGGGATGGCCGGTGCTGAATGAATTCAGGTAGGACTGGCCCTCGCTGCTGAGGTAGCCGCTCAGTATCTCCAGCGAAGTGGTGTAGTCCGAAAATGCGTCACCGTTGGTCTCGCCGGTTTTGGATCGCTGCTCAATCCGGCTTGCGGTGTTGTGGTCCAGAAGCTGCAATCCGGCGACTCGCTCGGCCGCGTTATCGGAACCGAGAGCTTTGACTGCCGTGGACAACTGACTGTCCTTCGACTGCAGCAGGTTCGTCTGCGAGTTGCTGTTGATGTCCTGCTGGCCAGTCACGGCGACGAAGATGGCGACTCCTACGGCGATTGCTGACACGATCGAACCGCCTACCTGGGCCCACGCCGCTCTGACCTGGCTGCGCTTGAACCTTTCCTCGAACCGTTCCTCTGCTGTCAGTTCTGATGTGGGCGGATCACTCACAGAGCCCCCTTTGCCCAGCCTGTTCATATTAGGCAAATTGTGCGGGACATGGACATTATGGCCATTGCTGGTCGTCGAAGCCATAGGCGGCTGTAAGTAACCTGTTTTGTCCGGCTTGGAGACGAAATGAGCTGAATAAAAAGTTTGCACGCTAAAAGTAACTTGTTGGACCGTTTGGGCAGATCGATCAGTCGCAGAGCTGAGCGGAAACAGGTCTGCCGGTCAGGTGACTACCGGGCGGACCTGGTACCGCGCTTCGCGGTAGCGGCCGGACGCGGTTTCTTCGCGCAGGATCTCCAGCGCCCGGGCCAGGTCGCCGAACGACGTGTACAGCGCGTTGAACCCGAACCGCAGCAGGTCCGGCGGGCGCACGTCACCGATCACCCCGGCCTCGATCAGCGCCGCCATCAGCGGCAGCGCGTCCGGGTGCCGCAGCGACACGTGGCTGCCCCGCCGCTCCGGCGCCCGCGGCGTGACCACCCCGAAGCCCAGCCCGGCCAGCACCGTGTCCGCGCCCGCGATGAAGAACTCGCCCAGCCGCAGGCTCTTGGCCCGTATCGCCGCGAGGTCCACGCCGTCGAAGACGTCCAGGGCCGCGTCCAGCGCCAGCAGCGAGAGCATCGGCGGCGTGCCGATCCGGGCCCGCGCGATCCCGCCGGCCGCCTGATAGCCGGGTTCCATGTCAAAGGGCCGGGAGTGCCCGTTCCAGCCGGTCAGCGCCTGATCGAGTCCCGCTTGATGACGGTCCGCCACATAAATGAAGGCTGGTGCGCCCGGCCCCCCGGACAGGTACTTGTAACTGCAGCCCACGGCCAGATCGACCCGGTCGCTGTCCATCCGCAGCGGCAGCGCGCCCACTGCGTGGCACAGGTCCCACACCACCAGCGCGCCCGCCTCGTGCGCGGCCGCCGTCAGCGAGGCCGTGTCCCACAGCTCGCCGGTGCGGAAGTCCACCGTGGACCAGGCCAGCACCGCGACGTCGCCGCGGGCCAGGGCGGCGTACGGGTCCTGGGTCCGGACCACCCGGCGGCCCAGCAGCCGGCCGACCGAGTCGGCCACGTAGCCGTCGGTCGGGAACTGCCCGGAATCGGTGACGATCACCCCGCCGGGCTTCCGGTCGCCCTGGAGCCTCACCGCCGCCGTCAGCGCGTTGAACAGCTGGACCGAGGTCGAGTCCCCGGCCACGGTCTGGCCCGGCGCCGCGCCGATCAGCGAGCCGATCCGGTCCCCGATCCGCTCCGGCGCGGCCCACCAGCCGTCGTCGTTCCAGCCCCGGACCAGGTCCCGGCCCCACTGCCGGGTCACCACGTCGGCCAGCCGCTCGGTGACCGGCACCGGCAGCGCCCCCAGCGAGTTCCCGTCCAGGTAGATGACCCCGTCCGGCAGTGCGAACCGGGCCCGGATCGGGGCCAGCGGGTCGGCCGCGTCCAGCTCCGTGGCGTCCATGCCCCGAACGCTACCGCCGGTCAGCCCGGCGACGGCAGGGCCGGCCGGGGGCTGAGCAGGTCGGTGGTGTTGTGCTCCGAGATCAGGTGCAGAGCACGGCTGGTGTCCCGGTCCGCGATGGCTTCGACCAGCTCGGCGTGCAGCTGGTAGCGCTGGGCCACGTAGTCCTGCAGCGGTCCGCTGCTGACCGGCAGCACGGACAGGGTGTGCGATTCGATCAGGTCCAGCAGGCTGGTGTACAGCGAGCGCAGCATGACGTTCGGGCTGAGCCCGGCGATCCGCGCGTGCAGCCCCCAGTTGGCCCGGATGAAGCCGGTCGGGTCCAGCGCCTCGGCCGCCTCGTGCATCCGCTGCACCTGGGTCCGCAGCTGGGCCAGGTCGGCCGGGGACGCGTACCACAGCGCGTCCTCGATGATCAGCGGGTCGAGCGCCTCCCGGATCCGGACCGCGTCCGCCACCGAGGTCTCCTCGGCGTCCAGGGCCAGCACCGAATTGCCCAGCCGCACCATGGGCGACGGTTCGGCCGCGAACAGGCCGCCACCCGGCCCGGGCCGGACCGTGATCAGCTTGCGGGCCTGGAGCAGCCGGATGGCCTCGTTGAACGTCCCCACCGAGACCCCGCACTGGCTGCGCAGCTCGTCCTTGGACCCGAGCCGGTCACCCGGCCCGGCCGCGGCCGCGATCGCCGTCAGCCGCGCCGCCGCCAGCTCGGTCCGGGTCTGCCGGGTCCTGCCGTCGGCCCACGCCGCGGCCCGCTCCCAGTCCCCGCGCCGCCACGCGGGCTCGTCCACGTCCTCCCGCCGAACCCGCCCACCCCCAGCCCCATCAGCACCAGCAGCACCAGCGACCCCAGCAGTCCCGTTAGCACCAGCGACCTCACCAGCACTGCTGGTCTCTTCCACCTCGGGCGCCTCAGGGAACGTCAGACGAGGGCGTTCGGCGGGACCGGGCGGTCGGTGGGCCATCACGTCTCCTCGGCTGGTAATTAACCATGATGAATGTAATGGATTGTCTTGACAAGGCCGGGTGGCCGCGCCCAGCATCATATTCATCATGATTGTTTAGGCGGTGATGAAGCCGATGGTCACGGACGACGAGTTCCGCTCCCTGATGGCCGGGGTCTGCGCGCCGGTCACGGTGGTGACGACCGCCGACGCCGACGGCCCGGCGGGCTCCACGGTCAGCGCGTTCGCGTCGCTGTCCCTGCACCCGCCGCTGATCAGCGTGGCCTTCGGCCGCGGGTCCAGCCTGCTGGGCCGGATCCAGCGCACCGGGCGGTTCGGGGTCAACATCCTGGCCCACGGCCAGGAGGACGTGGCCGTCGTGTTCGCCCGGCACGGCGTGGACGGGTTCGCCTCCGTGCACTGGCAACCGGAGAGCGGCCTGCCCCGGCTGTGCGCGGCCTCCGGCTGGGCCGCCTGTGAGCTCTACAGCGACGTCGAAGCCGGTGACCACCGGCTGCTCTTCGGCCTGATCACCCAGGCCCGCCGCTCCGACGCGGCCCCGCTGGTCTACGCCGACCAGACCTACGGCACCCATTCGGAGTTCGCGGTGCGGTCCCCCCGGCCGATCACCGACCAGATCGCCGCGTTCATGCGCTGAGGAGGACCCATGACCATCACCGCACGGTCTGATAACCGGGCCGTTGACGGGCTGCTCGACCGCATCGCCGGGCTGCACGACCTGCTGGCCAGGAACGCCGCCCAGGGCGAAGCCGACCGCCGGGTGCCCCAGGAGAGCATCGACGCCCTGCGCGAGGCGGGCGCGTTCAAGGTCGCCACCCCGCGCCGCTACGGCGGCTACGAGACCTCGATGCGGACCATGCTCGACGTGTCGGCCGCGGTGGCCGAGGCCGACGGCGGCACGTCCTGGGTCGTGACACTGCTCAACGTGTGCTCCTGGATCACCGGCCTGTTCCCCGCCCACGCCCAGGACGACGTGTTCAAGGCTGACCCGGACGCCCTCGTCTCCGGCGTGCTGGCCCCGACCGCCCAGGCGGTCAAGGTGGACGGCGGCTGGCGGATCACCGGCCGCTGGTACTACAACTCCGGCTCCTGGCACGCCACCTGGGCCGTGCTCGGCATCCCCGTCACCGACGAGTCCGGCGAGATCAAGGACCAGGGCGTGGCCCTGATCCCGGCCGCCGACATGGTGGTCGAGGACACCTGGTTCGTGGCCGGCATGAAGTCCTCCGGCAGCAACTGCCTGGTCGCCGACGACGTGTTCGTGCCCGCGCACCGGGTCATGTCGGTGCCGCCCGCGATCGAGGGGCACTACGGCACCGAGCACACCGACGAGGCGTTCTACCGTTCGGCCCTGGTCCCGATCCTGGCCCTGGTCCTGATCGGCCCGCAGCTCGGCATGGGCCGGGCCGCGCTGGAGCTGGTCCGGTCCAAGGCGGCCAAAAAGCCGATCTCGTACACGTTCTTCGAGGCCCAGGCCGACTCGGTCGCGTTCCAGCTGCAGATCGCCGAGGCCGCGATGATGATCGACACCGCGCACCTGCACGCCTACCGTGCCGCCGACGACATCGACCGGGCCGCGGCCGGCGGCGAGTACCTGGACTACCTGAGCCGGGCCCGGGTCCGGGCCGACACCGGCTACGTGGCCGAGAGGATCACCCGGGCCATCGACATCCTGCTATCGGCCCACGGCGCGGGCAGCTTCGCCGACGTCAACCCGCTGCAGCGGATCTGGCGCGATTCGGCCACCGCCGCCCGGCACGCGATCGTGTCGCCGGTGGTCGGGTATGAGATCTACGGCAAGGCCCTGCTCGGCGTGGAAGACAAGATCACCCCGCTGGTCTGAGCCACCCCGGCCGAGAGCCCGAAAGGATCAACGATGAGCCTGCACCGCCTGACCTCGGTCACCATGGGCGTCCCCAACGTGGCCGAGACCACCGGCTACTACACCGAGTTCGGCCTGCGGCCGGTGGGCGACGGCTGGTTCGCCACCCAGGACGGCGGCCGCCAGCTCCGGGTCGTGCCCGCCGCCACCCGCCGCCTGATCGAGCTGCACATCGGCGTGGACGACCCGGATGACCTGGCCCGGGTGGCGGCCCGCCTCACCTCGCTGGGCATTAGCCCCCACCGCACCCCAACCACCTTGAGCGCGGTGGAGAAGGCCACCGGCGTCCGGGCCACGCTGGAGGTGGCCGCCCGGCTGACCCAGCCCGAGGTGCCGGCCACCCCGTACAACGGCCCCGGCCGGGTCGAACGCCACGACGACCGGGCCCCCGGCATCCTGCGCGAGGGACCGGTGCGTCCCCGTAAGCTCGGCCACGCCGTGGTCGGCACCACCGACCTCGAGGCCACCACCGCGTTCTTCGCCGACGGCCTCGGCTTCAAGGCCAGCGACTACATCAAGGGCGCGGGCGCGTTCCTGCGCTGCTCCACCGATCACCACAACCTGCTGGCCCTGAACGCCCCGGTCAGCTTCCTGCACCACACGTCCTGGCAGGTCGACGACGTCGACGAGGTGGGCCGGGGCGCGGCCGCCATGCTGGCCGAGCATCCGGAGCGGCACATCTGGGGGATGGGCCGCCACCACGCCGGGTCGAACTTCTTCTGGTACCTGAAGGACCCGGCCGGCAACTTCTCCGAGTACTACTCGGACATGGACTGCATCATCGACGACCAGCTGTGGAAGCCCGAGGTGCTCGAGGGGGCCCGTGGCCTGTTCAGCTGGGGTCCGCCGCCGCCGCCGTCGTTCCTGGCCCCGGAGGATCTGGCCGCGCTGATGACCGGCAGCCACTCGGCCTCCTGAGTACCTGCCTGGGCAGGGGTAATAGAGTCCGCAGTGACCACTGACCCCATCGCGAGGGAGCAACGATGCCTACCCGTACCGCCCGCACCGCCTGGACCGGAACCCTGGAGCAGGGCTCGGGTCAAGTCGAACTGACCAGCTCCAAGCTCGGCACGTACGAGATGTCGTTCCCCAAGCGGACCGCCGAGCAGGCCAACGGCGCCACCAGCCCGGAAGAGCTGATCGCCGCCGCCCACTCCGCCTGCTACGCCATGCAGCTGTCGGCGCTGATCGGCCAGGCCGGCGGAACCCCGCAGGCCCTCGACGTCCAGGCCGACGTCTCCCTGGGCCCCGACCCGGCCGGCGGCTTCAAGCTGACCGGCATCAAGCTCACCGTCCGTGGCGAGGTCGACGGCCTGACCGACGAGCAGTTCGCCGAGGCGGCCGCCGCCGCCAAGGCCGGCTGCCCGGTCAGCAAGGCTCTCACCGGCGTCGACATCACGCTGGACGCCGCTCTGGAGCACTGACCGCTCCATACACTGAACGCATGGCGTGGGGGCGTTGGCGGCAGCCGCAGGCGAGCCGCCCGCCCCGTGCCCTGATCACCCCGCACGCCCGGCTCCCGCTCACCGCGGTGGTCCTGCTCTGCGTGGCGGTGGTGGCCGCGCTCGGCGTTCACTACGCCGGACACACCGCGGCCGGCCCGCTCGATGCCCACGTCGACGCCTGGGTCCAGGCCCGGCTGGGCATCAGTTCGGTCCCGCTCACCGCGCTGACCTGGTTCGGCGACAAGGCCGAGGTCACCGTGATCACGATCGCGGCCACGCTCGGCTGCCTGCTGGCCCGCTGGTGGCGCGGGGCCGTGCTGGCCCTGCTGGCCGCGCCGGTATCGGCGCTGCTGACCGAGGACATCTTGAAGCCGCTCATCGGCCGCACCATCGGGGGTCTGAAGATCGGGCCCAGCGGCCACGTCGTTTCGGTGGCTGTGCTGAGCATGCCCAGCGGCCACGCCACCGCCGTGTTCACGCTGGCCACCCTGGCCGCCGTCCTGCTCAGCCGCTGGCGCCGCCCAGCCCGCTACCCGATCATCGTGGCCGCCTACGCCCTGGCCACTGCGGTCGCCGCGGCCATGATCGCCCAGCACTTCCACTACTTCACCGACGTCATCAGCGGCGCCGCCGTGGGCGTCGGCACCGTCCTGACCGGCGCCCTCGCCATCGACGCCCTCGCCCCACCCATCCGGGCCCGCGTGAGCCGCATGGCCGGCCTGTATCCGCGGACGTCCCCCGGCCCGAACTAGTGCATGAGTTCACCCAACCAGTGATCCGCAGGTCCCCGCGGGCCGGGAGATAAGTCAGGCGCCGGCCTGCTGCGCGAAGGCCAGCAGGTGCTGCCACAGCGGATCGAGGCCGCCCGTGGTGAGCGCCTTTTCCAGATGAAAGGTCAGTGAGCGCAGGTCACCAGTTCGCAGGGGAGCCAGGAAACCCGAGGGCAGCAGCCCGAGGTGCGATTCTCCGGAAACCCCCGATGCGCTGGCGACAATGGTGCCGGCCACGCCGTCGGGATAGGTGACCGTGCCCGCCAGCTGACCCGGGGCCTGCTCGGCGATGGCCCCGAAGACCGCCGACGCGTAGCGGGTGGACGGCTCCGGGCTGAGGTAGACGTCGGCCACGGTCAGGAACGCACGCAGCGGCAGGTGGTCCAGGCCGTCCCCGTGGACGGCCAGCTGCTCGCGGACCTGGTCCCGGACCTTCCGGACGTCCCCCGGCGTCAGCACCTCGATGACCCCGGGGACCGGATGGCCGGTCGACCAGGCCTGCCGGGTGAAGATGCCCCGGCTGTAGGAGACGGCGACACCGGCCTGGGGGTCGGACTGCTGGGCCACGACGATGGTCGCACTGTCGAACGCGGGAACGTGCGGCGGAAGAACCGGTACCGACACGCCCCCCTCCCAGGGCTGGTTCTCCGCGTTACCAAAAGCCATGACTGCCCTCCCGTCACCAGCCAGCCGTCACCGAGCAGGCCGGGTCGCCGCTATGACTCACGGAGGAGCCGCCGCCGCGCCTGATACATCCGGTGGAAGATGATCCTGTGGCAGCACGGCTGGAGTTCGCGGACGCCGCGCGCCAGGCGTTCGGCTGGATCGGGTCGGTCGCGGTCGAAACCGGCGGCGGCCTGGGCTGGCGTGACCCGGTGGTGCTGGCCGACGACCTCTACTCCGGCACGGCCGGGGTGCTGTTCGCCTGCGCCGAAGCCATCGCGGCCGGTTTCGACCCCGGTGCGGCCGCGGCCGGGGCGCGGGCCCGGCTGCTGCACCTGGCCCGCTCCGGTGCGGGGGCCGGGGCGGGGCCGGGGGCAGAGGCGCCCACCCTGCCCGACGACGGCCTGTTCTCCGGCTGGGCCGGCGTCGCGGTCGCCCTGCAAACCTGGTCCCGCGCGGCCGAAGACGCTGCCGCCGGTGAGGCCGCCGCCCAGGTACGAGCCCGGATCGCCGGCCGGGTCCTGAGCACCCCGCCCGACCCGGCTCGCTACCTCGACATCATCTCCGGCGACGCCGGCCTTCTCCTCGCCCTCCTGCCCTCCGCCCCCAGCCCTGACCGCCTCGTGGCCCGGGCCGCCCACGCCCTGGCCGATCGCCTGGCCGCCGCGGCCGAGCCCGGCCCGGACGGCCCCCAGTGGCGGATGAAGGCCGGCTGGCCCGCCCTGATGCCCGGTTTCTCCCACGGCACCGCCGGGGTCGCGTACGCCCTGGCCGCGGCCGGCCGCGCCCTGCACCGCGCCGACCTGCTGGCCGCCGCCACCGCCGGCGCCCGCACCCTGCTGTCCATCGGCGACCACGCCACCGGCTGGGCGGTGCCGCTCACGATCCCGGGCCGGCCCGGCCGCCCGCCGGTCAACTACGGCTGGTGCCACGGCCCCGCCGGCACCATCCGCCTGTTCGTCCTGCTCGACGAGCTCGACCCGCAACCAAAGTGGCACCACGCCATCGAAGCCTGCCTGCAAGCCCTGCGCGACAGCCAGCTGCCCGCCCGCCTCGACCCCGGCTACTGGGACAACCTGGCCCGCTGCTGCGGCACGGCCGGCGTCGGCCAGCTGCTGCTCGACCGCTACCAGGCCACCGGCGGCGCGGCCCTGCTGGCCTGGTCCACCACCCTGGCCACCGATGTCACCGCCCGCGCCCTCCGCCTCCCAGCCGGCGTGACCTGGTCCAACACCGAGCACACCCGCACCCCGCCCGACCTCCCGCCCGAGCCCGGCCTCATGCAGGGCACGGCCGGCATCGCCAGCTGGCTGGCCCGCCACCACGCCCTGTCCGCCGGATCTGACCTCCCACCCCGCCCGGTCGCGCCCTTCCCCTGCTGGCTCTGACCGTCAGCCCATCGGCTTGATATCGTTGGATATCAGGCTTGGCGATGACGAACTGGCTGATCGACAAGTCGGCCCTCGTCCGCCTGGCCGCCAGCCCGGATTCCGCTGACTGGGCCGGACGGATCGAACGGGGCCTGGTCCGGGTCAGCACCGTCACCCGCCTGGAGGTCGGCTATTCGGCCCGGTCGGGATCACAACTGCGGGCCGGACTGCGGCAGCCGCCAATGTCGTCGATGCCGGTCGAATACCTGACGCCCACGATCGAGGACCGAGCCGTCGAGGTCCTCACCCTGCTCGGTGACCGCGGCCAGCACCGCGCCCCGTCCATGCCAGGCCTGATCATCGCGGCCACGGCCGAACTCGCTGACCTCACGGTTCTGCACCTGGACAAAGACTTCGAGCTGATCGCCGAGATCACCGGCCAGCCCGTCGAACGACTCAACGTGACCTGACGAGCTCGAAGCGGAGAGAAGATGCCCGACCAACCGGACCGGGACGATCCTGAACACGGCACCTCCGGACAGAACGAGCCCGCTCGCCCAGCTGCCGGCCACCCGGTCGCCCGTCCTGAGCAGAGTGCGGAAGACACCGACACCGGCTGGGGTGAGCGCCCCGACCCCGACGACGACGAACGCTTCTCCCGCGACCGCCCACCCCACTGGGGCTCCGACTGATCCGCGGTCGCCGCCCGCCCGGCCGCTGCCGGGATGCCCTCAGGCCGTAGTCAACGACAGTTCACTACCACCGGCCACGGCCCCGGGCCGCCCCGGCACCACCGCGACTCCCAGGCACCCGTGGGCCATCTCCTCCAGCCGGGCCGCCAGTTCACCCTTGGGCAGCCCGCTGCGAAAGAACAACGTCGACTGGATGGCCCCGATGGCCGCGTGCACGGCCAGCCGCAGCTCGCCGTCGGTCAGGTCCCGCCGGAGCGGGGCCAGCACGTGCACCCAGTCCTCGATGTAGTGCCGCTGCCGGCGGCGGAGTCGGCGCCGGTCCTCTTCGGGCAGGGTGTGGATTTCCCGGTGGTAGACGGCCAGCACCTCGCGGTCCTCGATGGCCACCGCGATGTGGTCACGGACCAGTTCCGACAGCAGGAAGGCGTCCTCGCCCCCGGCCGCGATGATCTCGGCGCCACCGGAGGCGATCCGGTCCATCACCTGGTCCAGCATGGCGACCAGGATCGACGTCTTGCTGCCGAAGTGCCGGTAGATGCCGGACCCGACGATGCCGGCTTCGGCGCCGATGTCGGCCATCGAGATCGCGTGGAACCCGCGCCGGGCGCTCAGCTCGGCCGCCGCGGTCAGGATCCGCTGCTTGCGGCCGGGATCGCGGACCCGCTGCCGTGATGGTGCCATCTAGCCAGTCTCGCAGCTTCCCGTTAGAGTCGCTAGTGAAGGAGCCTTCACTAATCGCCGGCCGTCGGCTGGCCGCCGGACTGGGAGCCATCGTGGACTTCGCGGAGACCGACGAACACCGGGCCCTGCGCACGGCGGTCGCGGCGATCGCCCGGGACTTCGGCCCGGGGTACTACGCCGAGCACGCCGCCCGCCGCGAGCCGTGCCAGGAGCTGTGGCAGGCCCTGGGCCAGGCCGGGTTCCTGGGCGTGAACATCCCCGAGGAGTACGGCGGCGGCGGGGGTGGCCTGGTCGAACTGGAGATCGTCTGCGAGGAGATCGCGGCCGAGGGCACGCCGCTGCTCCTGCTGCTGGTGTCGTCGGCCATCTCGGCCGAGGTCATCGCCGAGTTCGGCACCGACGAGCAGAAGAAGCGCTGGCTGCCCGGCCTGGCCGACGGCACGTCCAAGGTCGTGTTCGCGATCACCGAGCCCGACGCGGGCTCCAACACCCACAAGCTCTCCACCACCGCCGTCCGCGACGGCGACGACTGGCTGCTGTCCGGCACCAAGTACTACATCTCCGGGGTCGAGGAAGCCGACGCGGTCCTGGTCGTGGCCCGCACCTCGGCCGCCCCTGATAACAGCAAGAACCATTCTGATGACAGCAAGGCAGAGCTGTCCCTGTTCGTCGTGCCCACCAGCGCCGAAGGGTTCGACAAAAGGATCCTCCCGGTCGACCTGATGCTGCCCGAACGCCAGTACACCCTGCACTTCGATCAGGTCCGCCTGCCCGCCGAGGCCCTGGTCGGCACCGCGGGCGACGGCTTCCGCCAGGTGTTCCACGGGTTGAATCCCGAGCGGATCACCGGCGCCGCGCTCGGGGTGGGCATCGCCCGGCACGTGCTCACCACGGCCAGCCGGTACGCGGCCGACCGGCAGATCTGGTCCGCCCCCATGGGCGCGCTGCAGGGGGTCTCGCACCC
>DASXMW010000158.1:0-11502 GCA_036495425.1 Streptosporangiaceae bacterium
TCGAGTGCTGGTACACCGGAGGCGGCCCCGGCACGCCCGTAGACGGCATCTGGGACCACATCGTCTGGACGGCGCAGGTGGCAGCTCGGGCACCCTCGTCGAGGGCCACATGGATGACAACCAGGTCGATCTCGGGGTGACACCCCGGCCCCGACCGAGGCGAGCAGCGTGCCGCAGACCTGGCTCACGCCGTACGCCCCGCCCCCGCCGCCCTTCGCTTCTTACTAACCGTGACCGGCCAGCACCGGCCGTACTCCGGTTCCCGCTTCGGCACCGGCCCGCTCATACCGCACCCCCGTCACCCCTGCCTGCCCCCGACCCCCACGACCTGCGCGCGGTCTACATCGGCCAGGCCCACTGGGTCGTCCTCCCGGATCAGGTCCCAGCCCGGCCCGAGCGGGTCTTACCTCAGCCCCGAGCGCTTCCTCAGTGCCGTCTCGACGATCCGGTCCATCAAACGCGGCAGCTCGAGGCCGGTCGCGGCCCACATTTTGGGGAAGCCGGAGGCGGGGGTCATGCCGGGCATGGTGTTGATCTCGTTGACCACCACACGGCCGTCCGGGGTGTAGAAGAAGTCGACCCGGGCCAGTCCCTCGCAGGAGATCGCGTCGAAGGCCAGGCAGGCCAGCCGCCGCACGTCGGCGACGGCCGCGTCCGGGATCGGGGCCGGGATCACCATGTGGGTGCCGTCGGCCAGGTACTTGGCCCGGAAATCGTAGAATTCCGCGCCGCCGCCCACCATGACCTGGCCGGGCAGGCTGGCGTCGGGCGGCCCGCCGTCCACGCCTTCGAGCACCGCGCACTCGATCTCGGGGCCGTCGATGGCCGCCTCGACCAGGACCTTGGGGTCGTGCTCCCGGGCCAGCTCGATGGCCCGTTCCAGCCCGGCCAGGTCGTCCGCCTTGGACGTGCCCACGCTGGACCCGCCGCGGGCGGGCTTGACGAACACCGGCCAGCCCAGCTCGGCGATCTCGTCCAGCACCCGCTTGCGCTCCTGGCCCGGCGCGCCCGCGGTCCCGGTCCAGTCCCGGTCGCGGACCACCACGTACGGGCCCATCGGCAGCCCGTAGGCGGCGAAGACCAGCTTCATGTACTCCTTGTCCATGCCGGCCGCGCTGGCGAACACGCCCGCGCCCGCGTACCGGGCGCCGGTCATCTCCAGCAGGCCCTGGATGGTCCCGTCCTCGCCGTAGGCGCCGTGCAGCAGCGGCAGCACCACGTCCACCGTGCCGAGGTCGCGCGGCACGTCCCCGGGACTCAGCACGGTCAGCGCGCCGGTGTCGCCGCCGGGCCGGGCCACGATCTCGGCGCCCGGCGCGGCCAGGGCCTCAACCGACGGCAGCTCGCCGTCGCCGCCGATGGCCAGCTGGTCCGGGCGGGCCGCGACCTCGAGCCAGCGGCCGTCCCGGGTGATGCCGATGGGCACGATCTCGTAGCGCTCGGGGTCGAGGGCGGGCAGCACGTGGGCGGCGCTGGCGCAGGAGATCGAATGCTCGGAGCTGCGGCCGCCGAACACCACGGCCACCCGGATCTTGCCTCGCTCGTTCACGCTGTTCCTCCGCTCCCGTCCAGGTCAGGCCCGGCCCAGCGAGTCCAGGGCCACGTAGGCGTCGGAGATGAGGTCCTCGGCATCCTCGAGTCCGATGGAGAACCGTACCGCGCCCGGGTCGATGCCCGCACTCTCCAGCGCCCGGGAGTCCAGCTGCCGGTGCGTGGTCGACGCGGCGTGGCTGACCTTCGTGTAGGTGCCGCCCAGGGACGGGGCGATGCGGGCGATCCGCAGCCGGTCGGCGAACGCCATCCCGGCCTCCCGGCCGCCGTGGGTGGTCACGGTGACGATCGCCCCGTACCGGCCGCCCTCGGGCCCGGCGTCGAACAGCCGCCGGGCCAGCGCGTGCCCCGGGTGCTGGGCCAGGCCCGGGTAGTCGACCCGGCACACGTTCGGGTGCCGGGAGATGGTGGCCGCGAACATCATCGCGGTCGAGCACTGCCGCCGGACCCGCACCGGCAGCGTCTCCAGGCCGCGCCGCAGCAGGAACGCCTCGTCCGGGGCCATCGATCCGCCGGTGTCCACCCGCACCTGCCGGACCCGGCTGATCAGGTCGCCGCGGCCGGTGACCACGCCCCCGGTGACGTCGGAGTGCCCGCCGATGTACTTGGTCGCCGAGTGCAGCACCAGGTCCGCCCCGTACTCCAGCGGGCGGCACACCACCGGCGGGGCCAGCGTGGAGTCGACCACGAACAGCGCCCCGGTCTCGTGGGCCAGCGAGGCCAGCGCGGGCAGGTTGGCCACGGCCGTGGTCGGGTTGGCGATCGTCTCCGCGTACAGGATGCGGGTGCCGGGGCGCATGGCCGCCCGCACCGCGTCCAGGTTGGTCAGGTCGACGAAGTCGGTCTCGACCCCGAACCGGGCGGCCACGTTGCGCAGGAAGCTGTAGGTGCCCCCATAAATAGCGGCCGAGGCGACCACGTGCGCCCCGGTCCGCGCGAAGGCCAGGAACACCGTGCTGATCGCGGCCATGCCGGACGAGAACGCCTGGGCCGCGGGCCAGGTCGGCAGGTTCGGGCCCTCCAGCGCGGCCATGGCCCGGGCGAAACTGTCCACGGTCGGGTTGTCGATCCGGCTGTAGCTGTAGCCGGGCTTCTCGTCGTTCAGCACGGCGGCGTACTCGTCGCTGGTGCGGAACGCGAACGCCGACGTCCGGTACACCGGGGTACCGAGCGGCTCCTGCTCGGGCACGGGCGCCTGGGGCAGGTGCACCGCGCGGGTGTTCTCGCCCAGCTGCCTGCGCACTACGTCCACAACGTCACCTTTCGGACCCGTACCATTCCGGCTTCGCCGAGCGGGACGCGAGCAGCGTCGCCGCCTCGGTCACCGGCAGGCCCCCGTGCATGACCGCGGTCATGACCTCGGTGATCGGCATCTCCACGCCGTGGGCGCGCGCCAGCGCGAGCACGGACTCCGACGATTTCACACCTTCGGCGATCTGGCCGTTGGTTGACGAAGCCTCGTCCACGGACAGGCCGCGGCCCAGGTTCTCGCCGAAGGTGCGGTTCCGCGACAGCGGCGATCCGCAGGTCGCGACCAGGTCGCCCAGCCCGGCCAGCCCGGCGAAGGTCTGCGGCTCGGCCCCCAGCGCGGTGCCCAGCCGGGCGATCTCGGCCAGTCCCCGGGTCATCAGCATGGCCTGGGTGTTGTCGCCCAGCCCCATGGCCACGGCCATGCCCACGGCCAGCGCGATGACGTTCTTGACCGCACCGCCGAACTCGGTCCCGATCACGTCGGTGTTGGTGTACGGCCGGAAGTACCGGGTGTGGCAGGCCTTCTGCAGTTCCTGGGCCGCGGCCACGTCCGAGCACGCGACCACGGTCGCGGCGTACTGCCGCTGGGCGATCTCGCGGGCCAGATTCGGCCCGGAGATCACGCTGATCCTCGTCGCGGGCGCGTCCAGCACGTCACCGATGACCTCGCTCATCCGCTTGGTCGTGCCGACCTCGATGCCCTTGATCAGGCTGACGTACTGGGCGCCGGGCGGGATCAGCGGCGCCCACTGCCGCAGGTTCTCCCGCAGCGACTGGGAGGGCACCGCGAACACCACCAGGTCCGCGCCGTCCAGGGCCTCGGCCGGGTCGGCCACCGCGCGCAGGGCCGGGGTCAGCGCGATGCCCGGCAGGTAGTCCGGGTTCTCGTGCCGCTCGCTGATGGCCCGGGCCAGTTCCGGCCGGCGGCAGCACAGTAGGGCCGGGGTCCCGGCGTCGCAGAGCACCTGGCCGAAGACCGTGCCCCACGATCCGGCCCCCATGATGGCCGCCTTCACGTCGGCCGGGCCTCCGGATCGGCGTCCTTTCGATCGGTGGCGGCTTGATCGGCGGCGGGGGCCTTGCTGACGGCGTCGAGGTCGAAGGGTATGGCGGGCGGTGTCTCCTGCCGAAGCCCGGCCAGCAGCCCGGTCACGTCGGCCATGATGGCGGCGGTCGCATCGCGCAGGTTGGTCGCGGTCAGCGGCTTACCCTCGAACGCGGACAGGTCCACCGGCGGCCCGGCCGCCAGCCGGGCCCGCTTGCGCGGGAACAGCCGCGGTTTCGTGCTGCCGTAGGGCAGCAACTCGTGCGCGCCCCACTGCCCGATCGGGATCACCGGCACGCCGGTCTTGAGGGCCAGCCGGGCCGCGCCGGTCTTGGCCACCATCGGCCACAGGCCCGGGTCGCGCGACGCGGTACCTTCCGGATAGACGATCACGCACTGCCCGTCACGGAGGGCGGCCTCGGCCTGCTTGAGCACCAGCGCCGCGTCGTTGCGGTTACGGTAAACGGGGAGCTGACCGAGCTTGCGCAGGAACGGGCCGACGACCTTGACGTTGAAGACGGAAGACTTGATGAGGAACACGGGGAAGTGGCCCCCGTGGTAACTGAACACCGCCACGGCGGCCCAGTCGGCGTATGAGAGATGGTTGGGAGCCAGGATCACGCCACCGGCACGGGGAAGGTTCTCCTGGCCTCGCTGTTCATGCTTCATGAGGGCGTGCAGCAGCCCATGCAGCGTCACCCCGGCGAAGCGCCGCCAGCCGGGCGAGTAGCTCCGCTCCGGCCTGGTCATGGGGCGAGGCTTCCGATCTTCATCAGGTCAGTCTCCCGGTTGAGGTGATTCGATGTCGAGGCAGGATCACACGTATGTCCGATGATGCCCGGTTCGCGTGGGCGGTGGTGGTCCCCGTCAAGGTACTTGCCCGGGCCAAGTCCAGGATCGCCCCCCTGGCCGGTTCGCGCCGGGCTGAACTGGCCCTGGCCATGGTCTCGGACACGATCAGCGCGGTGGTTCTGTCGCCGGTGGGCCACCGGGTGATCGCGGTCACCGACGACCCGGTCGCGGCCCGCGAACTGGCCGCGGTCGGCGCCACCATCGTGCCCGACGAGCCGCGGGCCGGGCTGAACGAGGCGCTGGTGTTCGGGGCCTCCTGCGCCGCGCGCCAGTGGCCCGGGTCGGGGGTGGCGGCGTTGTCCGGCGATCTTCCAGCTCTGCGGCCGGACGAGATTTCAGTGGTGCTGCGGGCCGCCGCGTCGTGGCCGGAAGCGTTTGTGCCGGACCTTCAGGGGTCGGGGACGACCCTGTACGCGGCCCGCCCGGAGACCGGGTTCCGGCCGTCGTTCGGCCCGGACTCGCGCTTCCGGCACGTGGCCCAGGGCGCGGCCGAGCTGCTGCTGCCGGGGATCACGGGTCTGCGCCGGGACGTGGACACCGCCGAGGATCTGCGCGCCGCGGCCCGCCTGGGCCTGGGCTCCCGGACGTCGGCGGTGGCCACGGAGCTGCTGCGCGCCGCGGGATGACCTCGCCAGCCGCCCAGGCGCCAAGGGGCCCGGGCGGTCAGATGTAGACGACGGGGCAGGTGAGGGTGCGGGTGATGCCGTCGACGGACTGGATGCCGCTCGCGACCAGGCGGCCCAGCTCGTCGACGTTTTCGGCCTCGGCCCGGACGATGACGTCGTAGGGGCCGGTCACGTCCTCAGCCTGGGTGACCCCGGTGATGGCGGCGATCTGCTTGGCGACATCGGCGGCCTTGCCGACCTCCGTCTGGACCAGGATGTAGGCCTGAACCATGGGTCCTCCAGGGGCACAGTGTTCGACGGTGAAATACGACCCGGAGAGGCCACGGTACCTTAGGGCGCAACATCCCTCACAGGGTGAGATCGACCGAATTCCGCGGGAGGCCAGCATCGGCACCGGAAACCGCGACACATCCGGCATGACCAGCGACGATGCGGACCCGGGGCGCGGGCAGGCGACGCCGAGCCTCGGCGAGCTGGGGGAGTTCGGGCTGATCGAGCGGCTGGCCGCGCGGCTGCCGGCCGGCCCGGGGACCGAGGTCGGTATCGGGGACGACGCCGCGGTGCTGGCCGCCCCGGACGGCCGGGTGGTGGCCACCACCGACTTCCTGCTCGAGGGGCGGCACTTCCGGCGGGACTGGGCCGGGCCGGGCGACATCGGGCACCGGGCCGCGGTGCGCAGCCTGGCCGACGTGGCCGCCATGGGAGCCCGTCCGACCGCGCTGCTGGTGGCGTTCGCGGCCCCGCCCGGGCTGCCGTCGTCCTGGGCGCTGGACCTGTCGGCCGCCCTGGCCGCCGAGGCCGCGCGGGCCGGCGCCACCGTGGCCGGCGGGGACACGGCCAGCTTCGACGCCGTGCTGCTGGCCGTGACCGGGCTCGGTGACCTGCAGGGCCGCGCGCCGGTGACCCGGGCCGGGGCCCGGGCCGGCGACGTGCTGGCCGTGGCCGGGCCGCTGGGCCGGTCGGCGGCCGGGCTGGCCCTGCTGGAGGCCGGCCTCCGGGAGCCGGCCGGGCTCATCCGGGCCCACCTGCGCCCGATGCCGCCCTACGACGCCGGCCCCGAGGCGGCCCGGCTCGGGGCCACCGCCCTGATGGACGTCAGTGACGGCCTGCTGGCCGACCTCGGTCATATCGCGGACGCCAGCCACGTGGCCTTCGATATCAAAAGCGGCGCCCTGGACACCAGGCCGCTCGTCGCCGCGGCCGGAGCCCTCGGCCACCGGGACCCACTGGAGTGGCTGCTGACCGGCGGCGAAGACCACTCGCTGGTGGCCACCTTCCCGCCCGGGACTCCGCTGACCAGCCGATGGCAGGTCATCGGCGAGGCAGGCCCAGGTCACGGGGTTCTCGTCGACGGGCGGGCGCACACCGGACCGGAGGGCTGGCAGCACTTCAGGTGACCTCGGGCCGGCCGGGCCGGTCACGCGGTTGCGCCCCGGAATACTGTGGAATCCATGTCTGGACCGCCGTTCCCGCCCACCCCGCCGTGCGTGCTGACCATCGCCGGCTCGGACTCCTGCGGAGGCGCCGGCATCCAGGCCGACCTCAAGACCATGCAGGCGCTGGGCGTGCACGGCATGAGCGTGGTCACCGCGGTCACCGCCCAGAACTCGGTCGGCGTGCAGAACTTCTGGGACCTGGCGCCGGACGCCGTGCGCGAGCAGCTGTACTCGATCCTGACCGACATCCCGGTGCAGGCGGTCAAGACCGGGATGCTGGCCTCCAGCGGCATCGTCGGCGTGGTCGCCGAGGTGGTCGGGACCATCCCGGCCCCGCTGGTGGTGGACCCGGTGGCGGTGTCCAAGCACGGGCACTCGCTGCTCATGGCGGGCGCGGGCGACAGCCTGCGCGACGCCCTGCTGCCGCTGGCCACCGTGGTCACCCCCAACCTGGACGAGGCCGAGCAGCTGACCGGGACCAAGGCCGTGGACGAGGACAGCATGCTGTCCGTGGCCGAGGCCATCAAGGCCCTCGGTCCCAGGTACGTGCTGATCAAGGGCGGCCACCTGGCCGGGGACCCGGTCGACCTGCTCTGGGACGGGGACCGCGCCTGGCGGTTCGCGGGCGAGCGGATCGCGACCCCGCACACGCACGGGACGGGGTGCACGCTGGCTTCGGCCATCGCGTCCTACCTGGCGCTGGGGGAGGACGTCCCGGCCGCGGTGGCCCGGGCCCGCGACTACGTGACCGGCGCGATCCGGGCCGGGTACCCGCTCGGCGCCGGCATCGGCCCGGTCGACCACGCCTGGCAGTCCCGCCGCTGAGCGCCCGTTAGCTAGGTGAGGTAGAGCACGCCGATCCCGGCCGTGACGCAGACCGCGGCCACCATCCGCACCCAGCCGAATCGTTCGTGGAAGAACACGCTGCCGATCACCGCCGCCACCACGATGGAAGACTCGCGCAGCGCGGCCACGGTGGCCAGCGCGCCCCGGGTCTGGGCCCACAGCACCAGGCTGTAGGCCAGCACCGACAGCCCGCCGCCGAGCAGGCCGATCGGCCACACCGGCCGCAGCGCGGGTAGCAGCTGGCGGCGGCGGATGGCCAGGGCCACGAACGGCCAGGGCGCGGTCTCCAGCAGCATCAGCCAGCCGGCGTACCCGGCCACGCTGTGCGACAGCCGGACCCCGATCCCGTCCACGGTGGTGTAGCCGGCGATGGAAAGGCCGGTGGCCAGGGCGGCCAGCACGGCCCGCTTGTCGTAGCCGCCGCTCCGGCGGCCGGACAGCACCAGGCTGCCCAGCCCGGCGCAGATCAGCGCCACCCCGGCGAACTGGCCCGGCCGCGGGCTCTCACCGGCGAAGGCCGCGGCCAGGGCCAGCACCACCAGCGGTGACGTGCCGCGGGCCAGCGGATAGGTCTGGCCGAAGTCGCCCAGCCGGTACGAGGCCATCAGCAGCACGGTGTAGGCGATGTGCAGCAGGACCGAGATGCCCAGGTAGCCCCAGCTGCGGCTGGACGGGGTGGCCCCCAGCAGCACCAGCGGCACCGCGCAGATCAGGCCGCCCGCGCTGACCAGGGTGAACGAGACCAGCTTGTCCTTGATCCCGTGGGCGATCGAGTTCCAGGTGGCGTGGGCGACGGCCGCGCTCAGCGTGGTGGCCAGAACGAACGGGGAAGCACCAGCGGCAAAGCTCATCGGAAGGCTCCTCGGCAGGCGCCCCGCCGGAGCGGGGCATGCGAAATAGGAGCCCTCAGGGCTTTTGTCCCGTCAGGTGTCGGTCCAGCGGCCGGGCCGCCGCCCAGCAAACCGCACCGTGGCGCCGCTCGGTCCAGTCACCGCGGCCCTGATTGTGGTGAACCGTGCTCAGGCGGACCGCGGCCGGAACCCTAGGCGCAACCACATGCTGCCCTCATCGTAACCACCGGACGGGAGCGCACAAAGAACCCGGGCGCCGCCGGGCGCCCGGGTTCAGGGAAAAGCGAGACCGCTAGCGGGTGACCTTGCCGGCCTTGATGCACGAGGTGCACACGTTGATGCGCTTCGTCGTGCCCTGGCCGACCTTGGCCCGGATGTTCTGGATGTTCGGGTTCCAGCGGCGGCGGGTGCGGCGGTGCGAGTGCGAGATGTTGTTGCCGAAGCCCGGCCCCTTGCCGCATACGTCGCAGACGGAAGCCACGGGTCACTCCAAAGTCGAGGATTGATCGAAAGTGCCGCCCGCGCGATCGCACTGCGCCTTCACCTGCAGTGCCATCACCTGGGCTGGTCCAGCCGCCAACGGCCAGCCGTCAGAGAATACCCAACCGGGCGGCCGCACGCGAACTGAGCGGGCAGAAAGCCAGGCCGCAGCGGCCGAGTGGCACTTTTCTGTCCGTGCCCGATTCTATCCTGCCCCTATGACGACCGTGCGTGACCCGCTGGACCGGGTGCTGGGGGCCAGGACGGCCAAGGTCCTCCACGACGCCTTCGGCATGGAGACCGCGGGTGACCTGCTGCGGCACTACCCCCGCCGGTACGCCAGCCGCGGCGAGCTGACCGAGCTGTCGTCGCTGGCCGAGGGCGAGCACGTCACCGTGCTGGCCAAGGTCGCGACGGTCCGCAAGATCCCCATGGGCGGCCGCCGCGGTGACCGGCTGGAGGTCATCGTCACCGACGGCACCGCCCGGCTGACGCTGATGTTCTTCCACAAGGCCGGCTACTGGCAGCGGCTGCTGCGCCAGGAGGGCCTGGGCCTGTTCGCGGGCACGGTGTCGTCGTTCCGGGGCAAGCGCCAGCTGGTCCACCCGGACTGCGAGATGCTGCCGACCGAGACCGCGGCCAGCGGGCAGGCGGCCGAGTTCGCCGCCGGGTACGCGGCCGAGCTGATCCCGGTCTACCCGGCCAGCGCCAAGATCTCCTCCTGGCAGATCGCCCGGTCGCTCCGGACCGTGCTCGACACCCTGGACGCCGGGGAAGACCCGCTCCCGGAGCGGCTGCGCGACCAGCACCAGCTGGTCAGCCTGCCCGAAGCCATCATGGCCGTGCACCGGCCGGTCGACGTGGACGACTACCGCAAGGCCCGGCGCCGGCTCAAGTGGGACGAGGCCTTCGTGCTGCAGGCCGCGCTGGCCCAGCGGCGGCACGCGGCGGCGGCGCTGCCCGCCACCCCCCGGCCGCTGCTGTCGGGCGGGCTGGCCGAGGCGTTCGACCGCAGGCTCCCGTTCAGCCTGACCGCGGGTCAGTGCTCGGCCGGGGAGACCATCTCGGCCGACCTGGCCTGCGCGTTCCCCATGCACCGGCTGCTGCAGGGCGAGGTCGGCTCGGGCAAGACCGTGATCGCGGTCCGGGCCATGCTCCAGGTCATCGACGCGGGCGGCCAGGCCGCGCTGCTGGCCCCGACCGAGGTCCTGGCCCAGCAGCACCACCGGTCGATCAGCGCCCTGCTCGGGCCGCTGGGCCAGGCGGGCCGGCTGGGCGGGGCCGACACCGCCACCCGGGTTGCGCTGCTGACCGGGTCGATGGGCACCGCGGCCCGGCGCGAAGTCCTGACCGACGTGTTCACCGGCGACGCCGGCATCGTCATCGGCACCCACGCCCTGCTCGAGGAGCACGTCCGGTTCAGCGACCTGGGCCTGATCGTCATCGACGAGCAGCACCGGTTCGGCGTCGAGCAGCGCGACGCGCTGCGGGAGAAGGCCGCCGACGGCCGCCCGCACGTGCTGGTCATGACGGCCACCCCGATCCCCCGGACCGTGGCCATGACCGTCTACGGGGACCTGGAGACTTCGACCCTGACCGAGCTGCCGTCGGGCCGGTCGCCGATCGCCTCGCACGTGGTGCCCGCGGACAAGCCGCACTTCCTGGACCGGGCCTGGGCGCGGATCCGGGAGGAGGTCAGCCAGGGCCGGCAGGCCTACGTGGTCTGCCCCCGGGTCGGCAGCAGCGACGCCGACGACGACGCCGACGAGCCGCCCGGCGACGGCGACGAGGAGACCACCAGCCGCCGGCCCCCGCTGGCCGTGCTGGACGTGGCCCCGGCCCTGGAGGAGGGGCCGCTGAACGGGCTGCGGGTGGCGGTGCTGCACGGCCGGATGCCCGCCGACGACAAGGAGCGGGTCATGCGCGCGTTCACCGAGGGGCACCTGGACGTGCTGGTCGCCACCACGGTCATCGAGGTCGGCGTGGACGTGCCCAACGCCACGGTCATGGTGGTCATGGACGCGGACCGGTTCGGCGTGTCCCAGCTGCACCAGCTGCGCGGCCGGGTCGGCCGGGGTCAGGAGCCCGGGCTGTGCCTGCTGGTCACCGAGGCCGAGCCGGGCAGCCCGGCCCGGGAACGGCTGGACGCGGTGGCCGCCACCCTGGACGGCTTCAGCCTGTCCCGCCTGGACCTGGAGCAGCGCCGGGAGGGCGACGTGCTCGGCGCCACCCAGGCCGGCCGCCGGTCCAGCCTGAAGCTGCTCAGCCTGCTGGCCGACGAGGACCTGATCCGCCAGGCCCGGGAGGAGGCCTCCGCCGTGGTGGCCGAGGACCCGGACCTGACCGGCCACCAGCCCCTGGCCGAGGCCATCGCCGACCTGCTCGGCCCCCAGCGGGCCGAGTTCCTGGACAAGACCTAGGCGCGGGCGGCGGCGCCCCGCACCTCGAGCTGGTCCAGCAGGACCCGGGTCGCCTCGGTGACCGCGTCCACGGCACTGTTGAACGCCTCCGCGTTGTGCGCGGCCGGTGTGCGGAACCCGCTCACCTTCCGCACGTACTGCAGG
>DASXMW010000159.1:0-27915 GCA_036495425.1 Streptosporangiaceae bacterium
ACGTTCAGCCGCCGGTAGGCGTTGGCGATGATCAGCATGGGGATGGCGGTCAGGATGATGATCGGCCCGGTGCCGTAGGCGGTGGCCGCGGCCACCCCGGTCAGCGTCAGCCCGACCGAGGCGGCCGGAGCGGACGAGGCCATGCCGATGACGGTGTCCTGGGCGACGCCGATCGCGTCCGGTTCCAGCCGGGCGGCATGGGCCGGTCCGGCGCTCGGCAGGGAAGTAGCGGTTTGGTCCGCCATCTGCGCTCCAATCGTGAGCGGGCCATCGCGACCAGCACAGCGGGCGATACGGCCCGGGCCATGGCGAGCAGAACAACCGATTGCGGCGAACACTGCTGCGGGCCACGAATGTGGAATGGCTACGGAAGACCGGGCGTTCACCACCACCACCGGCAAATCGGTGGCCAGTCAGAATCTCTGTTACTTCCAGTGAATTTGCTTGCACTTAACGTGGTGCCAGATGGGCGGCCTGGCAAAGGGCTCGCCCCAAGCAAAGTGCGCCGGCCTCCTCGCCGCCGGGTCAGGGCCGCCGGTCCTGCGCATGCGCGCGATCATATCGGCCCAGAACCGCTCGTAACTGGACAGGCGGGCATGTTTACCATCTCTTCATATCTGGGCGAAAGTGGCGCAAAACCGAATATCGTTCGGCGCATAGACCCGGTGCCTGACGGCAGGACAAGGGAAATCGGCCCGGGCGCCCGGACCCGGGCCTGCGGGCAAAAAGAAAGCCGATCCGGCTCGGCGGCGGCCCGTTCAGCAAAAACAGAACGGGCCGGGCCGCACCTAAGCCGGATCGGCACCCGCGGTTCAGCAGCGGTTCGCGGGCCGGGGGCGGGTTCCCCTGCGCCGCGGTGGTGGTCCTGGCGGGTGCCTACTTCCCGCCCTCCGCGCGGAACCTGGCCACCACGCTGGTCGGCACGCGGCCACGGTCCTTCAGCTCGATGCCCTGCTCCTTGGCCCAGGCCCGGACGTGCTTGGTGTCGACGTCGCTGGACGCACCGCGCCGCCCGGACCGGCTCGGCGGCCGCCCGGTGCCGCTGACCCGGCGGGCCGCGACCACGTAGCGGCCCAGGGCCGCCCGCAGTTCCTCGGCGTGCTCGGTGTTCAGGTCGATCTCGTAATCGGTGCCGTCGAGCCCGAACTGAACGCTGCCCTCGGCTTCACTCCCATCGAGATCGTCGATGAAGAGGGTCTGTACCTTTTGCGCCATTGCGCACTCCATTCTGGCGATCGTTAACGAACTCAAGCGATCGGCGCCACGGCGCCCGGTCAGGTCGTGACCGGGCTTGGTGACACGGTTTGGTGATCCTGATCGGCGCCACCGGAGCAGGGCCGCGACCGTGGCCGCGGTCACCAGCCGGTGTCACCGGCCAAGGTCACCGGTCAATGCGGAGGCCGCCGTCTTTCTTGCTCAGCCCCGCCGGCATCCCACGTGAGTGACGCTCCGGATACCGGCGGGATTGATGCCAGCCCGTTCTCCAGTGGGAACAGCGAGAGGACCATACAAAAATTCCCTTACGGATGGCAGTAACCTCGCCGATAACGGCGAACGTGTGATCTGGACGATCGCTAATGAAGACATCCTAGAGACTTCACCTGAGCGTTGATCACCGGGTTAGGAATGACGGAGCCGAATTCACCAATTACCCGGGCCAGCGGTCCGGGCGCCGGCCAGCCAGCCTTCGAAAATATCCGGGATCGCGAACCGGCCGGGGCGCGTAACCGGCCCGGGCCGGGGAAGCACCACGAGATGGAACGGTCCCCAGCCGAGCTGATCGGCATTTACCTGAATGATCACCTGGCCGGGGCGACGGCCGGCACCGGGCTGGCTCAGCGCGTCGCCCGCAGCCACGACGAGGTCGCCGACCGGGCCACGCTGCAGCGGCTGGCCGGCGAGATCAACGCCGACCGGCGGGCGCTGCTGGAGATCATGGCCCTGCTCGGCGTGCCGGTGCGGCACTACAAGACCGCCGCGGCCTGGCTGGGGGAGCGGGCCGGCCGGCTGAAGCCCAACGGCCGGCTGCGGACCCGGTCCCCGCTGAGCAGCCTGGAAGAACTGGAACTGCTCCGGCTCGGCGTCGAAGGCAAGGCCGCGGGCTGGCGGACCCTGCGCGAACTGGCCGCCCGCGACTCCCGGCTGAGCATCGGCTGGCTGGACGAACTGCTCTCCCGGGCCCACGCCCAGGCCGGCCTGCTCGAGGACCTCCGGGTCCGGGCGGCCGCTCACCTCATCGAGCCGGGATCAGCGTAGCCCGGTCGGCTCCTGGTCCTTGGGCAGGAACAGCACCGAGTTCACGTACCGCGGCGACGGCCACAGGGCCCGGGCCAGCAGCCCGCGTTCGGACACGTGCGCGGTCCGGGCCTGGTGCGCGGCCAGCGGGAACCCGTCCACCGGGACCCAGTTGCGGCCGGGCAGCACCCAGCCGCGGTAGCCGTAGGAGCGCATCTGGTCGATGACGTCGGTGACCGGCTGGATGCGCTGCTCGACCTCGATGAGCAGCCGGGGCTGGTCCCGGGTGATCACCTCCTCGGCGCCGCGCAGCGCCGGCACCTCGTGCCCGTCCACGTCGATCTTGATGAACCGCACGTCGCTCAGGCCGAGGTCGTCCAGGCGTACCAGCGGTACCTTGATCGACTCGCCGTGGATGTCCCGGCGGTGCAGCGAGGACACCCCGCGCACGCCCGCGTCCGCGCACGGCACCCACAGCTCGGCCTCGCCGCAGCTGTCGGAGGCGGCGGCCGCGATCACCTCGACCCGGGACGGCAGCGTCCGCCGCAGCACCTGGTGCAGCGGGGTCGGCTCGATGACCACGGCCTGGGCGGCCCGGTGCCGCAGCCGCCGGGTCCACGGTCCGTACCAGCCGCCAATGTCGATCATGGTGCCGCCGCGGCCGCACACCTCGTCCAGCCGCCGGATCTCCGGCTCGTAACGCCGGTAGGCCAGGCTGATCAGCCGCACCAGCAACTGCTCCGGCATCCGGCGGGCCAGCCCGGCCGCCAGCGTCATCGCGGGTCCTCGCACGTCATCGTGGATCCTCCCGTGGGTCACCAGGTAGCGGTGACCAGGTAGCGGTCACCAGGCCACGGCCGACGTGTCCACGTGGTCGTTGCCGGGGTTGAAGTAGGAGACGAGCAGGCGGCTGCGGGTGCTCAGCTCGGGGTGGCCGATGATGGCCCGGCACAGGTCGCCCGCCCCGCGCGCCGCCGCCCGCCCCTGGCCCGGGTGCCCGGCCCGGCACGGCACCCGCCCGGCGCGCACCGGCCGCCACGGCCCCGTTGGCGAGCTGGCCGTCCACACCCGGAAGTCACCGGCCAGGCTGGTCTGCTCGACCAGGACCAGGCCGTGCCCGAGTGCGGAGTAGTCACCGGCCGAGACCCCCAGCGGACGACTGGACGGCAGCACCGAAGCCGCCGTGTTCGGGTCCAGCGACCAGCCGGCTCCGGTCCAGTACTGGTAGCTGAGCGGGTTCCGCCAGGCCGCCGCGGTGGCCTGGACCCGGACCATGAACACCTGGCCGGCCGCGCAGCCGGTGGGCAGGGTGGCCGCCGAGCAGAACCCGAACTGGTACAGGTACCCGTCGTCGAACACCGGTGATCCCAGCACCTGCTGGACCGGGAGGGCCAGCCCCAGCGTGCTGCCGAACACCTGCTGCGGCGGGCCGAGCTGGTTGGTGGCCGGGTCGTAGTCGACCAGGCCGGAGCCTTCCGGGGTCAGGCTGCCGGGCACGTCGGTGCCCAGCGAGCCGGAGTCCCCGGTCACGCAGTAGTCGTTGTAGCTGATCAGCAGCTGGCCCCGGCCGCCCGGGGCCCGGCCCGTGCTGGCCGGTTCCCGGGCCACCCCGGTGATCCAGGCTGCCGGGTACGCGCCCGAGCCCGAGCAGGACGCGGTGCCGCCCGGCCGCACCAGCCCCTGGGGCGCGGGCAGGAACGGCTCCGGGGCCCCGTCGCTGGGCAGCGCGGCCGCCGCGGGCGGGGTGGGGATCTCGCTCAGCCGGGCCGGGGCCTGGCCGGCCCGGTAGGGCCCGGCCGCCGCGGTGTCGGTGCCCAGGATCAGCCGGTCGATCCTGGCCCCCCGGTCGCTGGTCACCGCGGTGTCGCAGAACAGCCACAGGCTCCAGCCGGGCCTGGCCGGCAGCGGGCTGCTGTAGCCGCAGTCGCGGGGCACGGTGTCGCCGGTGGCCCGCTCGTAGTTCGACAGCACCAGGCCCGGGGCCGGGTCCGGGGCCGGCCGGGACGACCCGCCGCAGCTTGCGACGGCGGCCAGGCCGGCCAGCGCCCCGAGCAGCGCGAGGCCCCGGGCCAGCCGGTGGCCGCGCACGCGAGCGTCCCGGTACCGGCTGATCAGCCGGAACCGTAGTTGTACACCTGCCGGGTCGGGGCCGGCGGGACGGTGGTGGCGTCGTGGGTGATCACCACGACACCGGCGGCGGCGATGACGGCGCCGAGGAGCACTGCGACCACGGTCAGCACGACTCTGGTCCTTCCCTGTGGGTTCCGTCCCCCAAGTTACTTCCGAGTAGGATAGGCGCGCCCGGCCGCACCGTGTCAAGACTCACACTGGCAAGACTCATACCCGCCTCGCCTGGACGAGCAGGATGCTGGCCGCCGACGGCCAGTGGCACAGCCAGCGGTCCAGCGGCCGCAGCGGCCGGGGCACGTCGTGGTAGGGCGCGCCGCAGATCCGCTCGCAGGCGAACCCGCGCGCGGTCAGGAATTCCTCCAGCGCCCGCCGGGTGAACAGCCGCAGGTGGCCGACCACCTCCTGGCCGGGCCGGCCGTAGATGCCCTTGAGGCTGACCTCGGAGAACACCGGCTGGATGCCCAGCCCGACCAGCCCCCGGTTGTACCAGGCGGCCAGGTTCGGGGTCGACAGCAGCAGCGTGCCGCCCGGCCGCAGCACCCGCCGGGCCTCCTCGGCGGCGGCGTCGGTGTCGACCAGGTGCTCGATCAGCTCGCTCATGATCACCACGTCGACGCAGGCGTCCGGCAGCGGCAGCCCGTCGATCCCGCCCTGCACCACCAGCACGCCGCGGGCCCGGGCCTGGGCCAGGGCCATGGCCGACCAGTCGACACCGATCACGGTGTTGTCCGGGTCCAGCCGTTTGACCAGGTGGGTGGCGGTGCCCTCGCCGCAGCCGACGTCGACGATGCGCTGCTGGCCGTCCCGGCCGGCCAGCACATCGGCCAGCATCTGGGCCTGGCGCCGGGCCCGGTCCGGCCCGGAACTGACCGTGGTCCCCGGCGCCTCGTAGAAGTCCCGGAGCGCGGCCGTGGTCACGGCCGGGCCTCGCCGGTCACCGGAGGGCCTCGTCGAGGACGGCGGAGAAGTGCCGGACCGCGGTCGACCAGCGCAGTTCGGCCGCCCGCTGCTTGGCCGCCTCGCCCATGGCCGCCCGCCGGGACGGGTCCAGGGCCAGCGCGGCCCAGGACGAGGCGTAGGCGGCCTCGGTCCGGGCCAGCAGCCCGGTCCGCCCGTCGTCCACCGAGTCCCGGAGCCCGGGCACGTCGAAGCCGACCGTGGGGGTGCCGCGCAGGGCGGCCTCGGTGACCACGATGCCCCAGCCCTCGATCAGCGCCGGGTGCAGCAGCAGCCAGGACGAGCCCAGCAGCTGGTGCTTGCGCCGCTCGCTGACCCGGCCGGTGAACAGCACGTCCGGCCCGGCCATGGCCTCGAGCGCGGGCCGTTCCGGGCCGTCGCCCGCGATGACCAGCCGCCCGCCCACCACCGGCCGGACCCGCTCCCACAGCCGCAGCAGCAGGTCGATCCGCTTGTACTCGGCCAGCCGGCCCAGGGCCAGGAACAGCGGGCGCCGGGACCGGGGCACCGGCGGGCCGGCCGGGGCCGCCCCGTTGTTGAGCATCCGGATCCGCTCCCGGTCCACCCCCAGCCCCTGGAGCTCCTTGGCGGTCGAGGCGGACACGGTCACGACCAGGTTGCGCCGGTGCACCCAGGGCATGACCCGCTGCTCCAGGAACTGGCCGACGCTGGACACCGGCGGCCGGAACCGCAGCGGCCACAGATCGGTGTGCACGTGGTTGACCATGCACACGGTGGGCTTGTCCGCCCACAACGGGGTCAGGAACGGCATGCCGTTGCACACCTCGACGACCACGTCGCAGTCCCGGACCCGCCGCCGGCCGGCCAGCGGCGCCCGCAGGAACTGCGTGTACGGGCCGCCGCTGCGGACCACGTCGTAGGCGTGCCCGGCCGACGGGCCGCCGCACAGCAACGTGACCTGGTCGCCGCGCGCGGTCAGGCCCGCGGCCAGCTGGTCGACCAGCAGTTCCGAGCCGCCCGCTTGCGGGCTGGCCACGTCCCGCCAGGCCACGATCAGCACCCGGCGCGCCGTGCCCTCGACTGGGCGCGGGGCCGGCCGCGGAATTTGGTCCGCGGCCGAACTACGTCCGTAATGAGCTGGGGAAACGAGGGACCGTTCGGTCTCCATGCGCCCTCTCCTCAGGCACGGAATGGCCCCCCCGGGTCATGAGCGGCGATTATGAGCACCGTTTCGATTAGGTGTCAACACTTCCCGCCGCGGTCGGACGTCTGGTACCCATCGGACCGGCGAGTAGCCGGACGGCAACGGACAAGCAGGTTGTTACCCGGTTTTTATTGACGAAGGTTCACGAAGTGCCCTACCGTCCAGTAACGAAGTGACTTACCGCACAGTAACAAAGAGCCGGCCGCCGTGGGGCGGGGCCCTGGCCGGGCCGGCCAACAAGTCGACGCAGTGGAGTTAGCAGCACAGGGATCCCGGGGGGGACTCGCCTGGCCGATCCGGAGCCTGCCGTTCCGGAGCCTGTCAAGGAGGACCGGCACATGCCCCCCGACGCGCCCCCGTCCACCCTTTCCGGGGTGTCATCGCCCGGGCCGGACCCGGCCAGCCCGGCCGGCTCCGCGGGCCCCCTGCGCCCGGTGGGGGCGGTCCGGCTGCTGGCCGCGTTCACCGCCGAACAGTCGGACCCGGCCCGCTTCTACCGCCTGCTGGCCCGCGACTCGGTCGCCCTGGTCGAGCGGCACGCCAAGCTGGCCGGGGCGCGGGTGGCCGACATCGGCGGCGGCGCGGGCTGGTTCACGTCCATGTTCCGGCAGCGCGGGGCCCAGTGCCTGCTGGTCGAGCCGGACGCCGGCGAGCTGTTCAGCCACGGTGAACCGAGCCAGGCCAGCGTGATCGGGGACGGCTACTGGCTGCCGCTGGCCGACGCCAGCGTGGACGTCTGCTTCTCCTCCAACGTGCTGGAGCACGTGCGCGACCCGGCCGGGTTCATCGACGAGATGATCCGGGTCACCCGGCCCGGCGGCCTGGTCTACCTGTCCTACACGGTCTGGCTGTCGCCGTGGGGCGGGCACGAGTCCGCGCCCTTCCACTACCTGGGCGGGAACTACGCGGCCCGCCGGTACACCCGCAAGCACGGCCACCCGCCCAAGAACCTGTTCGGGCAGAGCATGTTCCCGCTCGGGGTCGGCCCGGTCCTGGCTCTGCTGCGCAAACGCCAGGACATCGCGGTGGTCGAAGCCCGGCCCCGCTACTACCCGCGCTGGTGCACGTTCCTGATCCACCTGCCCGGGCTACGCGAACTACTGACCTGGAACCTCCTGGTGATTCTGCGGCGGACGGCATGACCACCCTTCAGCTGCGCGACGAGCAGCGCGGCACCCACGAGCCCGACTACGACTCCGGTGGCGGCCGCCGCCCGCGCTGGCTGTGGGGCGGCTGGGGCGACGCGGCCGAGCGGGCGGGCCGCCGCTGGCTGCTGCTGGTCTGGGGCCTGGCCCTGATCGCCCTGCTGCTGACCCACCCGGGCCGGATGACGTTCGACACCAAACTGGGCGTCGACATCGACCCGGTCGGCTTCTACCAGCGGCTCTGGCACCTGTGGAACCCGCTGGAGTGGCAGGGCAGCCTGCAGGACCAGTACATCGGCTACGCCTTCCCGATGGGCCTGTACTACCTGGCCGCCCACGTGATCCACCTGCCGGTCTGGGTGGCCGAGCGGCTGTGGATGTCGATCCTGATCGCGGTCGGGTTCTGGGGCCTGGTCCGGCTGGCCGAGGCGCTCGGCATCGGGTCCCGCCCGACCCGGCTGCTGGCCGGCGCCGCGTTCGCGGTCTGGCCCACGTACACGATCCTGGCCGGCTCGACCTCGGCCGCCCTGCTGCCCGGGGTGTTCGCCACCTGGGCGACGCTGCCGCTCGTCCGCTACTGGTCGGCGACGGTGCCGCTCAGCAGTTCATTTTCATCGAAGGCTGCGTGGCGGGAGCCGTCAGCCGGCCCGACCGCCTTCGGTGCGTGTGCCCGCTCCGGATTCTTCGTGGCCTGCATGGGCGGGGTCAACGCGGCCTCGACGCTGGCCGCGCTGGTGCTGCCCGGCCTGTACATCCTGACCCGCACCGGAAGGAAGCGCTGGATCCTGCTCGGCGGGGAGATCGTGGCCGTGCTGCTGGCCACCGCCTGGTGGCTGGTGCCCCTGCTGTACCAGGGCAAGTACGGCTTCAACTTCCTGCCCTACATCGAGCAGGCCGCCAACACCACCCAGACCACCTCGGCCGACGCGCTGCTGCGCGGCACCGGCAACTGGGTGGCCTACCTGAACTTCGGCGTGCCCTGGCTGACGGCCGGGTCGGTGATGGTGGCCTACGTGTGGCCGGTGGCGGCGGCCTCGGTCGCGGCCGGGGCCGGCCTGGCCGGGCTGGCCCGCCGCGACCTGCCCGAGGCGATCTGGCTGCGCTGGACCGTGCTGGTGGCCGCGCTGTGGGGGCTGACCGGGTACGCCGGCCCGCTCGGCGCGCCCCTGCACCGCCAGGTCCAGTCGCTGCTGAACGGCTCCCTGTCCGCGCTGCGCAACGTGTACAAGATCGAGCCGGTGCTGGCCGCCGTGCTGGCCCTGGGCATCGCCCACGTGCTGGCCCGCGGGGTGTGGCGGCGGCCCGCGCACGGCGAACTGCGCGGCCGGGCCGCCCGCGGGCTGGCCGCCGTCATCGCGGTGGCCGCACTGCTCGGACTGTGCCTGCCCTTCCTGAACGGCCAGATCCTCCAGCCCGGCTCGTTCAAGCAGGTCCCCACGTACTGGAAGCAGGCCGCGGCCTTCATGGCCGATCACGCCAAGCACCAGACCACGCTGGTCGTGCCGGCCGACTCGCACGGCATCTACACCTGGGGCCAGCCCATCGACGAGCCGCTGGAGCCGCTGGCCAGCTCGCCCTGGACCGAGGCCAGCCTGGTCCCCTACAGCGGCGGCGGCGCCAGCAACCTGGTCGACGGGGCCGAGCAGGCCATCGAGTCCGGCACCGCCCAGCCCGGCCTGGCCGCCTACCTGAACCGGGCCGGTGTCCGCTACGTGCTGGTCCGCAACGACCTGGACCCGGCCCAGCTCGGCTACACCCCGCCCGCCGTGGTCCACACGTCGCTCCAGCAGTCCGGGTTCACCCGGGTGGCCGCGTTCGGCACGCCGCTGCCCACCCCCCCGGCCGGGCAGGGCACGTCCCTGCAGGTGCAGGCGATCAGCCCGGCCTACGCCCCGGTCGAGATCTACCAGGCCAAGAACCCGGCGATGCGGCCCAGCGGCCCGGTGTCGGTGCTGCCCACCGCGGACACCGCCCTGGTCGACGGCGGGCCGGCCGCCCTCCAGCAGCTCGAGGCCCAGGGCCTGCTCGGGGACAAGCCCGCGGTCGTGGCCGGCCAGGACGCCCCGGCCACCCCGGCCGCGGCCAGCCAGGACGTCACCGACGGGCTGCGCCGGGCCGACACCGTGTTCGGCCTGCCCAACAACAACACCTCGTACACCTACACCGCGACCGGGAAGAACCCGCCCGCCGCTCCGCTCGGCGCCGCCGGTGCGGACCCGCGCCAGCTGCTGCCGGCGGGCACGGCCGGCCATCAGACCGTGGCCGTGCTGCGCGGGGCCAGGAGCGTGACCGCCTCGTCGGCCGGGTCCTGGCTCGACCAGTACCCGCAGGGTGACCCGGTCAACGCCTTCGACGGCAACCCCGGTACGGCCTGGGTCGAAGCCAGCCCCATCTCGGCCCGGGGCCAGTGGCTGCAGATCAACTTCAACCACCCGATGGACGTGGGCACGCCGGTGAACATCCGGCTGCTGGACGACGTGCCCCGGCCGGTGGCCACCCGGCTGACCGTGACCTCGGCCACCGGGCACGTGGACACCACCACCCGGGTCACCGCGGCCACCCAGAAGCTGAACATCCCGTCCGGCACCACCAGCTGGCTGCGGATCACCATCGACACCACCCGGGGCGGCACCGCGGGCGGCCCCGGCGCGGGCATCAGCGGCATCGCCCTTCCGGGTGTGTGGGTGAACCGGTTCCTGCAGCCCGCCCAGACCAGCTCCGGGCCCACCCCGTCGTTCAGCTTCCAGCGCGACCTGGGCTCGTCCATCGGCATCCCCGGCAGCCCGCCCGAGGCCGCGCTGAACCGGACTTTCACCACGTCGGGGCGGCAGCGCTTCCAGGTGGCCGGGACCGTGACCGCGGTCCCCGGGACCCAGCTCAACTCGCTGCTGTCGTCGCTGGACCCGGGTCAGCCGCAGCTGACCATCACGGCCAGCTCGACGTTCGGGTCGCTGCCCGCGCTGAGCCCGCAGAACCTGCTGACCGGCAGCTCGGCCGGCTGGGTCGCGGGCGACGAGCACGCCAGCCTGCACCTGAAGTGGACCGGGACCAAGTCGATCAGCCAGCTCAACCTGACCGCGCCCACCGAGGGCATCGCCGCCCAGCCGACCCGGGTGCTGATCAGCAGCCCGGCCGGCACCCGGGACCTCCCGGTTCCGCTCGGCGGCGTGCTGCACTTCGCGCCGCTGAAGACCAGCCAGCTGACCATCAGCTTCGTCGGCGTCATGGCCACCACCGCCTACAACCCGCTGGTGGGCCGGGCCACCCAGCTCCCGGTCGGCCTGGCCGGCCTGACCATCCCGGCCCTGCAGAGCCTGAACGCCGGGGTCCCGGCGGGCAGCAGCCCGGTCAAGCTCGCCTGTGGCCAGGGCCCCTCGCTGACCATCGACGGCAAGACCTACCCGACCTCGGTGTCGGGCACGGTGGCCGACCTGACCAGCTTCCGGTCGCTGCCGCTGCACCTGTGCACCCGGGGCACGGCGCTGACCCTGCCCGCGGGCCGGCACTGGCTGACCTCGCCCGGCTACGGCCTGCCCCTGGCCGTGACCGGCCTCAGCCTCAAGAACGCCCCGGCCGGGTCCCCGACGACCACGGCCGCCACCACCGCGTCCCCGGCCAGCACGTCCGGCACCAGGGCGTTCACGGTCAGGGACTGGGGCACCGAGCACCGTACCGGCACCATCGGCGCCGGGACCCAGTCCTACCTGGAGGTCCACCAGGCCGCCGCCCCCGGCTGGACCGCCACCGCGGGCGGAAAGACCCTCAAGCCGGTCACCCTGGACGGCTGGCAGCAGGCCTTCATCGTCCCGGCCGGCGCCGGCGGCGCCGTGGTCATGAACTTCACCCCGGTCAGCGGCTACCACCTGTGGCTGATCATCGCCTTCGTGGCCTTCGCCATCCTGCTCATCCTGGCTCTCTGGCCCCGCCGCTGGTCCCCCCGCCTGCGGCGACGGCACCCCGCCGCCGACCTCAACGACTCCGGGCCGGCCACCGAGTCCCTGGCCGCTGTTGACGACACCGACCCTGGGCTGCACGGACCGCGCTACCCGGACGGCTCCGGAGCCCGAGCCGACTCCGCCGACCCCGGCCGCCGCGGCCGTTACGAGCTCAGTGCCCGGGCCTACTGGATCACCGTGGCCGCCGCCACCGTGGTGCTGGCCCTGGTCAGCGGCTGGCTGGCCTTCGTGGTGCTCGGGGTGCTGCTGGTCGGCTGGGCCGTGCCGCGCTGGGTGCCCTGGCTGGCCTTCCTCGGCATGTGCGTGGCGGGCGGCTTCGCCATCGCCGAGCTGAGCCACGGCCCGGCCCACGGGTTCGGGGCGTTCGGCTGGCCCGCTCAGGCCGCGGCCGTGGTCGCCCTGGCCGCGGGCCTGATCTCGGCCCCGCGCCCGGGCCCGGCGCCCGTGCCGGAGGAGATCACGTGACCACGCTGACCCGGGACCCCGGCGGGCCGGCCGCCCCGGCCCGGCAGCGGCTGACCGCCATCGAGGAACTCGACTACCTGCTCGACCGCCCCTGGGAGCCCAACCTGGTCCTGTGGGAACTCCACGCCCACGGCCACCTGGACCGCCACCTCCTCACCGAAGCCCTCACCGCGGCCCTCGGCTCCGACTCGGGTGCCCGCCGCCGGCTGGCCGCCACCCCGCGCTGGGGCCGCCGCCTCTACTGGCGCCAGGTCCCGCCGCCCGGCGGCGCCCGGGCCCCGGCGGGCCCGGTGGCCGGCGGCAGCCCCGGCTCCGGCCTGCTGACCGTGGCCACCTGGCGCACCCCGGCCGAGCTGGAAGCCCTCCGCCAGCGCCTGTTCGCCTGGCCCATCGCCCTGGACCAGGCCGTGGTCCGGCTCGTCCTGGCCGCCGGCCCGCAGTACGACGCGCTGATCATGCAGGTCCACCACACTGCCTTCGATGGAATATCAAGTCTCCGCCTGCTCACCGCGATCACCCAGGCCTACCGCGACCGGGCTGGCCCGGCCCGCCACCTGCACTCCGTCCCCCAGGCCCCCGCCCCCGGCCCGACCCCCGCCAGCACCCCAGCGACACCCGGCACCTCAGCAACACCCGGCACCCCAGCGACACCCGGCACCCCAATAGCCCCAGCCGCCACTCCAGCCCGGCAAGAAACACCGTCCCCGGCTGACCGAGCCGCTCCCCGGCCGGCCCCGCGGCTTCTCACCCAGGCCCAGACCCGCGGCTGGCCCGGCACCGTCACCCGCATCGCCGCTCAGGACGGCCAGCCGGACCGCCCCGGCTACGGCTTCGTCCTGATCGAGGACACCGTGGCCCGGCCCGAACCGCGTGACCAGGGACCGCGCCCGACCGTCAACGACCTGCTGGTGGCGGCGCTGTGCCTGGCCATCGACCGGTGGAACATCGCCCACAACCAGGCCAGCGGCCAGATCAGCGTCACCATCCCCATCAACGGCCGGCTACCCGACCAGCGCTGGCAGGGGGACGGCAACTTGTCCTGGCTGATGCGGGTGATCACCACCCCGGCCCGGCGGGCCACCCCGGCCGGCCTGCTGGCCTCGGTGGCCGCGCAGACCCGGGCCGCCCGCGAGCGTGGCCGCACCGGCGGCACCGACGCCGTGAGCCGGCTGCTGGCCACCGCCTGGGCCCCGGTGCCGGTCAAACGCCGCATCGCGCGGCTGATCCGCGGGCTGGCCGCTCCCGTGCTCACCGACACCTCGCTGGTCAGCAACCTGGGCGTGCTGCCGGAACCACCGACGTTCGACGGCAGCGGGACCGAGTCGCTGTGGCTGGCGCCCCCGTGCCCGATGCCGCGCGGCCTGTCCGTCGGCGCGGTGACCGTGGCCGGGCGGCTGCACCTGTCGGTCCGCTACCGGCTGGCCCTGATGGACCCGGCCGCCGCCGGGGACTTCACGACCTGCTTCCGGGCCGCCATCGCCGAACTGGCCGGCCCGGGACCGGCGGCCACCGCGGGGGCGCCGTGACCCACTTCGGCGTCGCGATCGCCCTGGTCGCCACCACCATCTACAACGTCGGCTTCGTGCTCGAGAAGCGGGCCCTGAGCTACCTGCCCGCCATCGACGCCCGCCGGATCCTGTCCCTGCTGCGCACGTTGTTCACCGCGCCCGGCTGGCTGGCCGGGTTCGGCCTGATCCTCAGCGGCATGGTGCTCCAGCTGGTGGTGCTGTCGCTGGAACCGCTGACCGTGGCCCAGCCGCTGCAGGCGTCCGGCGTGGTGGTGACGATCCTGCTGTCCCGGCTGGTGCTGCGGGAGCGGCTGGGCCGCCTGGAGCTGACCTGTATCTCGGTGCTGGTCATCTCGGTGCTGCTGCTCAGCCTGTCCAGCGGGCACGGCTCGGGCGCGGGCACCCACGCCGGCGGCCTGAGCGTGGCCCTGGCCGCGCTGCCCGGGGTCCTGCTCGGCCTGTTCATCTACTGGTCGGCCCAGCGCGCGGCCCGGGCCCGGCACCGCCACCGGCGCGGGGTCTCCGGGGTCAGCTACGGCCTGTGCGCCGGCCTGATGTACGGGGTGGCCGGGCTCGCGCTGAAGGCCCTGTCGGCCGGCCTGTTCTCCGGCCATCGCACCAACTCGCTGCTGGCGGCCGCCGCCCTCTCGCCTTATCTCTATGTGGCGCTCGCCTGCATGGGGGCCGGGCTGGTCCTGTTCCAGACCGCGCTGCAGCGCAGCCCGGCCTCGATCGTGGTCCCGCTCGGCGCCATCATCAGCACCGGCTACCTGATCGTCATCGGCTCGTGGCTGTTCCACGAGCGGCTGCCGGCCAGCCCGGTGCTGCTGGCCATGCGTTTGACCGGCGCCATCGCCGCCGTGTTCGTCCCGGTCGTTCTGACCGTTGCCGCCGAGCGGGGTGCCACCCGCCCGCGACCTGCCGCCGGAACCGGCCCGCTCGCCGCGCCGCTTCCCTCCACCGAAAGGCCACCTGCCATGAGCCTGGACCCGCTACTGCTGGACCTGCTGGCCTGCCCGATCGACAAGCAGGCCCTGCTGTACCTGGCCGAAGACGGTCTCCTCTACAACCCTCGGCTGCGCCGCCTTTACCACGTACGCGACGACATCCCGGTCATGCTGGCCGACCAGGGCGAGACCGTGACCGGTGAACGGCACCTGGACCTGCTGCGCCGGTCGGCCGCGGGCGAGGCCCGTCCCACGCTTCAGCTCTCGCTGCGCGACGCGCTGGTGCCGTACGTGGCGGAGCTCCGGGGGCACCCGGAACAGGCCGGGGACTCGGGGGATTCCGGCGAGGACGCAGCCTAGGTTCGGTGGTTTGTCGTGAGTGTTCGTAACGTCTTCGCCCGCGCCGGCGCGGGCACCGGGGCCGAGCGCGCGGACGCGGACCGCGCCGAGCCCGAGCGCACGGAGCCCGACGGCCCGCTGAACGGGCCGCCGCCCGAGCCGCCCGCGCGGGTGGCCACCGAGCGGCAGGAGCGTGGCCGGCTGTCGGTGGTGCTGCTCGGCCTGGGCGCGTTCCTGGTCGTGGTGGCGGCGCTGCTGCGGTTCTACGCGGCCCCGCAGCTGATCGCGGCCCCCAATGACGTGTACGAGCAGGACACCCTGGTGTCGCCGCACGCCTCCTACTTCGACGAGGGCGCGCTGGTGACCTGGCACGACGTTCGGCTGACGTACACCCTCACCATCCGCGGCGACCAGCGGGCCAGCAGCGGCAAGATCGCGGTCTGGGACTCGTTCGCGTCGCTGGCCGACCCCAAGCTCCACAACGTCATCAACACCGTCTACCAGCGTTCGGCCTTCAACCGCCGCACCGGCCAGATGGTCCAGTGCTGCGGGGCCTCGGTCAACGACAGCACCCAGATCAAGCAGAACGGCATCGGGCTGTTCTGGCCGATCGGCACCAAGAAGCAGACCTACACCGTCTTCGACAACAACAGCATGAAGTCCTGGCCCGCCCACTACGCGGGCGAGGCCACCGACACCGGCGTGCAGACCTACAAGTTCACCCAGCACGTCCCGGCGACCAAGGTCGACGTGATGACCGGGGTCCCCACCTCCCTGCTGGGCATCAAGGGGCCGTCCCGGAACGTGGTCGCCAACCGCTACTACACGGCCGACAACACGTTCTGGATCGACCCCCGCACCGGCGTCCTGGTCGACGAGGAGGTCAAAGGCCAGTCCTACCTGACCGCGGCCAACGGCCAGGGCCGGCTGAACGCGGTCAGCCTGGACCTGCGCATGACTCCGGACAGCCGCCACTCCCTGGCCGACCAGGCCAACAAGAACGCCCAGTCGATCACCGTGCTCAGCGTTCTCGGCCCGCTGGCCCTCGGCGTCCTGGGCATCATCCTGCTGGTCCTGGCCACCTCGCCCTGGCGCCGCTTCCGCCGCCCCGATGAGGACGCCGACGGCGACGAGCCCCGCGGACCGTCCAGCTTCGACCTCCTCCCGGGCTCGAAGGAGGACTGAAGCCCAGGTGCCCGGCGCCCGTGGGCGGGGCGCACCTGTTCCAACCGGTCCCAGGCGTCACACCAGGCTCAGGTGCCGCTCGGCGGCCGCGCTCCGGACCCGGCGAGCGCGGTCGCGGGTGAGCTTGGCTGCGATCAGCACCGTCGCTACCGCCGGGACCAGGCCGGCCAGGAACATGCCGGCCCGAGGGCTCGCGTGCTCGTCGACGAAGCCGAGCAACGGGCCACCGAGGGCGGCGCCGCCGATGAAGACCAGCAGGTAGATGCCCATGATGCGGCCGCGGATGGCGTCGTGGGCGGCGGTCTGGACCACCGAGTTGGTCGAAGTCAGCAACAGCAGGGTGCAGGCGCCGATGGGGACCAGCAGTACCGCGAAGGGCATCGGCCCGGGGACGGCCGCCGACGCCACTTCCAGGGCGCCCAGGACCAGGCCGTAGGCCAGCAGTACCCGCAGCCGCGGTCGTGGCAGCCGCCCGCAGACCAGGGCGCCGGCCACGGAGCCGGCCGCCAGGGTGGCGCTGAGCAGGCCGTAGCCGCTGGGGCCGGAGTGGAACACCGAGTGGGCGTAGGCAGCCAGCGTGACCGGCAGGTTGCAGGTGAACAGGCCGAACACCCCGGCCAGCACGGTGGGCCAGAGCACGAGCGGCTCGCTCAGCGCGTACCGAAGGCCGTCGCGGAGCTGGCCGCCGTCCCGGTCCCATTCCAGGCCGCGCAGCTCGGCCGGGCGCATCATCAGCAGCGCGGTCAGCGGCGCGGCGTAGGAGGCGGCGTTGATGGCGAACGAATATCCCGGCCCGACCGCGCTGATGAGCACGCCGCTGATGGCCGGCCCGATCAGGCCGCCGAGCTGAAATACCGACGAGTTGATGCTGATCGCGTTGGCCAGCTGGGCCGGCCCGACCATCTCGTTGGCGAAGGACTGCCGGGTCGGGTTGTCGACCGCGGTGACCAGCCCCAGGGCGAAGGCGACCACGTACACGTGCCAGGCCGCGACCACGTGGGTCAGGGTCAGCGCGGCCAGCACGCCGGCGATCACGGCCAGCGCCGACTGGGTGACCAGCAGCACGGCCCGCTTGGGGTAGCGGTCCGCGATCAAGCCGCCGTACAGGCCGAAGAGCAGGGTGGGCAGGAACTGCAGGGCGGTGGTGATGCCCACCGCGGTCGCGCTGCCGGTGAGGCTGAGCACCAGCCAGTCCTGGGCGATCCGCTGCACCCAGGTGCCGGTGTTCGAGAACAGCTGGCCGGTGGCGAACAACCGGAAGTTCCGGGTCCGCAGCGAACTGAAGAAGGAGTTGGGGGCCGAATCGGAAAGAGGTGAGTCGGGACAGGGGGGCCTGGCGGTGGCGGTCACGAACATCCAAATCGTCGTTGTCCGGTACCTCTCTATCCAATCCGGCGGCCTATCATTAAGAAAGAAAATTAGTCCGATAAGTGTTATTGCGATTTACAATGAAAGGCCACGTGGTGTACGACCCGGAACTGCTCCGCACCTTCCTGTCGGTGGCCCAGTCGCTCAGCTTCACCCGGGCGGCGGCCAGCCTGGGCCTCGGGCAGCCCACGGTCAGCCAGCACATCCGCAAGCTGGAGGACTCGGTGGGGCGGCCGCTGTTCGTCCGCGACACCCGCAGCGTCACGCTGACCGTGGACGGCGAGGCCATGGCCGGATTCGCCCGCGAGATCCTGGCCGCCCACGAGCAGGCGGTGGGCTACTTCACCGGCTCCGGGCTGACCGGCCGGCTCCGGCTCGGGGTCACCGACGACCTGGCCCTGACCCCGGTGCCCAGCATCCTGCGCGACTTCCGCCAGCAGTACCCGCGCGTGGACCTGGACCTGACCGTGTCCCAGAGCAACATGCTCCAGCGCCGGGTCGAGTCCGGGCACCTGGACATGGCCTTCGTCAAGCAGGCGCCGGGGGAAGCGCACGGCCGGCTGGTCCGCCGCGACCGGCTGGTGTGGGCGGCGGCCCCGGGCACCCGGCTGGCCGCCGGGGAGCGGGTCGCCCTGGTGGTCTACCAGTCGCCCAGCATCAGCCGGTCGGCCGGCGTGCAGGCCCTGGAAAAGGCCGGGCTCCCGTACCGGGTCACCTGCGCGGTCCGCGGCGTGCTGGGCGTGGTCGCCGCCACCCGGGCCGGGCTCGGGGTCGCGATCTTCGCCCGCAGCCTGATCCCCGACGGCCTGGTCGAGCTGCCCGCCTCGGCCGGCCTGCCCGACGTCGGCGAGATCGATCTGGTCCTGCTGGCCAGCCCCCGTCCGGTCAGCCAGCCCGCCCAGGCTCTGACCGCCGCCATCCTGGCCACCGGCGCCCCGGCCGGGGCCCGCGCCCGCTGACCGGGACGCTAGAACCTGACCCGGCGTCAGGCGCAAGCCCGTTCCACCGCCCGCTGGACCTGGACGGGGGTGATCCGGGCCAGGGCCGGGTCCAGGCCGGTGCCGTGCGGGTCGCCGTGGTAGCCGGACTCACCGGCCCAGAGGACCTGGTGGCGCGGGTGCCGCGGCGGTCCCCACTCGGACGGCGGCACCGGGCCGAACAGCGTGACCGACGGCCGGGCGAACGCCGAGGCCAGGTGGGACAGGCCGGTGTCGCCCGCGACCACCAGCCGGGCCGACGCCACCAGGCCGGCCAGGCCGGCCAGCGAGGTCTGGCCGGCCAGCACGTGATCTTCCGGCAGCCCGGCCAGCCAGGCGACCCTCTGAGCCAGCTCCTGCTCGGCCGCCGATCCGGTGATCCGCACCGGCTGGCCCTGGTCGGCCAGCCAGCCGGCCACGGCCGCGAACCGTTCGGCGGGCCAGCGCCGGCCCGGGGCCGCTGCCCCCGGGTGGACCAGGGTGAAGGCCGGACCGAAAGCGCCCGGCGCCGTCAGCCGGAGGTCGGCCTGGTCGGCCGGGATGCCGGATTCGGTGCACAGCCGGCACCAGCGCGCCACCTCGTGCTCGTCCGCCCGCCACACCGGCCCCGGGAACCCCCCGGCGTGTTCACCGCCGAACACGATGAGCCGCCGCGGCGCCAGCGCGGCCACCAGCTGGTGGCTGGCCGGGCCGCGTCCGTGCAGGTCGACGCCGAGCTCCGGTGGCGGCCCGGTCCATGGCACCGGCTGCAGCTCGCCGGTCGGCAGCAACTCGTCGATGGCCCCGGTCAGCGGCACCAGGGGGGCCAGTGCCGCCGGTGCCGCCAGCACCACCTGGTGGCCGGGGAACGCCCGCCGCACGGCCCGGTAGGCGGGGACGCCGGTCAGGAAATCACCCAGGCCAAGTGCTCGCAGCAGCAGGATGCGCCGGAGCGCGGGAGCCGGGAGCACGGTCAGCGCAGGCCCGCGTCGTCCCGGGGCGCCTCGGCCAGCCGGGTGGTGGACCGCCCGCTCAGGTAGGGGACGGTGACGGCCACGCCGCCCCAGGTCTCGAGCAGCGCGGCCTCGGGCAGTTCCCGGCCGTCGTAGTCGCCGCCTTTGACCCAGATGCCGGGGCGCAGCCGGTCCAGCACGGCGCAGGGGGTGTCCTCCTCGAACACCGCGATCGCGTCCACCGAGCCCAGCGCGGCCAGCACCGCGGCCCGGTCGGCGGCGTGGTTGAGCGGGCGGCCGTCGCCCTTGAGCCGCCGCACCGAATCGTCGGAGTTGAGGCACACGATCAGGCAGTCGCCCAGCGACCGGGCCGTTTCCAGCAGGCTGACGTGCCCGGCGTGCAGCAGGTCGAAGCACCCCCCGGTCGCCACCACGGTCCCGCCCGCGGCCCGGATCCGCCGGGCCAGGCCGGCCGGCCCCTCGCCCGCCCGCGGCCCCGCGACCTGCGCCGGTCCCGGCCCGGGCGCCTCATCAACCTCAGACAGGTCCTGAGTCTTTTGGGGCTGGTGTGGCTGTGGCTGATGTGACCGGAGAGACCTCAAGGACCTCTCCGGCGTGCTGTACCGGGCCACCCCGCCGTCGGCCAGGTAGCGCGAGGCCGCCGCCACCGCCGACGTCACCGCCTCCGACGTCACTGCCCCGGCCCGGAGCGCCACCGCGGCGGTGGCCGCGAACCGGTCGCCGGCCCCGCACGGGTCGGTGACGGCCAGCCGCTCGGCCGGCACCACCAGCGGCCCGGTCCCGCCCTGGACCAGGACCGCGCCGTGCTCGCCCACGGTGACGGCCACTGCGTCCGCCGACCACCGCTGGCCCAGGTCGCGCGCTGCCGCCGCGGCCGACGCCACCGTCGGTGGCCCCGGACGGCCGGTAATCCCGGCCGCCGCGGCCGCCTCGGCGTAGTTGGGCGTGACCAGCCGGGCCCGCGGCACCGGGGGAGCACCGCGAGGGTGCGGGTCCCACACCAGTGGCACCCGACCCGCTTGCCGCTCCAGGGCCGCGCGGACCTCGGGATCAGCGGTGACGCCGCGCCCGTAGTCGGACACCAGCACCGCCGCGGCCGACTCGATCGCGTCCACCGCGTCACGTGAGCCCAGGCCTGGACCCGGGCCCAGGCCCGGGCCGGGCGCCGCGGCCGTGCCGTCACCCCGGTCCGCCCGCAGCAGGGTCCGGCCCCCGGCCCGGAACCGCGTCTTCTCCGGCAGCGATCCGTCCAGGGGCAGCCGGACCACCGTCACCGTCGAAGCCAGCAACTCGAGCACCATCTGACTGGCTTCGTCCTCACCCAGCGCGGCCACCAGCACCACCGGCACGCCGTCCCGCGCCGCCATCAGCGCGGCCAGCGCGGCCCCGCCCGGCCGGCAGGCCGGCGTCTGGTCCTCCAGCACCGGGGCCGGGGCGTCCGGGCACAGCCGCCGCACCTGCCCGTCGACGTCCCGGTCGAGCAGCGCGTCGCCCACCACGACCAGCGGGCCCGTGGCCGGCCTGGCCCTCACGGCGCGGCCACCTCCTCGATCTCCGCGTCCAGGGCCTCGCACAGGGCGTGGATCGCGACCAGGTGGACCTCCTGTACCACCGGGGTCCCGGCCCCGGCCACGCACAGGGCGTCGTCGGCCCGCCCGGCCAGCGGGTTCGGGGCCGGCCCGGTCATGGCCCACACGGTGATGCCCAGCGACCGGGCCCGGTCCGCGGCGGCCAGCACGTTCTCGCTGCGGCCGCTGGTGGACAGCAGCAGCAGGGTGTCGCCGTCCCGGCCGTGCGCGGCGACCTGGCGGGCGTAGGCTTCGCCGCCGCCGTAGTCGTTGCCGATGGCGGTCAGGCTGGAGGTCTCCGCGTGCAGCGCGATGGCCGACAGCGGCCGGCGTTCGGTCACGTACCGGCCCACCAGTTCGGCGGTGAGGTGCTGGGCTTCGGCCGCGCTGCCGCCGTTCCCGGCCACCAGCAGCCGCTGGCCGGCCAGCAGCGGCACGGCCAGCAGCCGGCCCCAGCGCCGCGCGGTGGCCAAGCCGGTGGCCGGGCTGCGCAGCGCCTCGATCAGCTGCTCGATGTGCTGATCCAGTTGCGGGTGAGCCACCTCGACCGGCGCGCTCATGATGCGCCCGCGGTCAGCGAGCCGTCCGCCGCCAGCGATCCGGCCGGACGGGCCGTGGACCCGGCCGCCATCCGCTCGTACACCGCCTCGGTCTGGGCCGCGATCCGGGGCCAGCTGTACCACTGCCGGGCCCGGTCCAGTCCGGCCTGGCCCATGGCCGCCCGCCGGGACGGGTCGGCCAGCAGCGCGCGCAGCGCACCGGCCAGCGCGGACGGATCCAGCGGCGGCACCAGCCAGCCGGTGGCCCGGTCGACCACGGTGTCGGTGAGGCCGCCGACCGCGCTGGCCACGACCGGGACGCCGCAGGCCATGGCCTCCAGCGGCACGATGCCGAACGGCTCGTACCACGGCGTGCACAGCACCGCGTCCGCCGACCGGATCAGGGGCGGCACGTCGGCCCGCCCGACACCGCCGGTGAACACCACCCGGTCCGCGACGCCGTGCCGGTCCGCGGCCGCCCGCAGGGCCCGGTACTCGCCGTCGCTGGCCAGGGCGCCCGGGTCCGGTCCGCCCGCCACCACCAGTTCCGCGCCAGGCACCCGGGCCAGCGCGGCGATCATGGTGGCCACGCCCTTGCGCTCGACCAGCCTGCCGAGGGCCAGCAGCCGCGGCCGGCCGGACCGGGCCGGCGCCGCCGGGCCGTCCGGGGTGAACACCGTGGTGTCCACCCCGCAGGGCACGATCGAGATCTGGCCGTCCGGCACGCCCAGGGCGGTCAGCTCGCCGGCCTCGTCGCGGCAGGTGGCGATGACCTGGTCGCAGTCGCGGCCGAGGCGCCGTTCGGCGCCGACCCGGCCCGGGGGACTGGTGTCGGCCGCGCCCTGGTGCCGGGCCTTCACCACGCCGAGGGCATGGAAGGTCTGCGCCACCGGGATGTCCAGCCCGGCGGCGCCGCGCAGCGTGGCCAGGCCCGACATCCAGAAGTGGGCGTGGGCCACGTCGGGCCGGTCCTGGCGCCAGAGCCGGGCCAGCCGCATGCCCAGCTCGGGCATGTGCGGCAGCAGGTCGTCCTTGGCCAGCGGCGCGATCGGGCCGGCCTTGAGACGGCGCACGGTGACGCCGCGGCCCAGCCCGGCCGTGCGCGGCACGTCCAGATCGGTGCGCCGGGTGTACACGGTGACCGAGTGGCCCCGCGCGGCCAGCGCCCCCGCCAGCGCGCCCACATGGACGTTCTGGCCGCCCGCGTCCGCGCCGCCCAGGGCCGCCGTCGGATCGGCGTGCTCGGAGACCATGGCGATTCTCATGCAATCACCTCCTGCAGAATCTGATCCCAGTCGCGGAGAAACCGTTTGAGGCCGTACCGGGCCAGCGCCGCCTCCCGCGCGGCCAGGCCCGCGTCGCGGGCCGCCGCCGGATCGCGGGCGAACCGGCGTACGGCCGCGTGCAGCTCACCCAGGTCGGTGGAGATGGCCCCGGCCGCGGGCGGCACCGCCCGCGGTGCCTCGGTGGTGGCCAGCACGACCACCGGCATGGCCAGGCACATGGCCTCGATCAGCGACAGCCCCAGCGATGTCCACCGGAACGGATGGACGTAGACGCGCCGCCGGGGCAGCTCGTCGTGCAGCCGCGCCTGGGGCAGGTCCTCGTACTCCCGGCACCGCCCGGGGTCCAGGCCCTGCGCGCGGGCCAGGCCGGTGACCCGCATCCCGAACACGTCCAGCGGCGCCTGGGCCGCGAAGCCGGGCAGCAGGTCGGCCCCGACGGTCCGGCCCCGGCTCAGCGGGTCGTTGACCACGACCGCGGCCCGGTCCAGCTCACCGGTCCAGGCCGGGCCGGAGTCGATGACGCCGTGCTCGACCACGGCTACCGGCGACGGGCCGCAGTCCCAGAACAGCGCGTTGAAGTGGGTCACGTGCACGATCGGGATGCCGTCGGCCCCGGCCAGCGGGTGCCGCGCACCGGCCGCGGGCGGGGTGTCGTGCTCCAGGTAGACGGCGGGCACGTCCCGGCCCGGGGTCCGGCCCAGCCAGGCCGCAGCCAGCGACAGCTCTTCGGGGCGCTGCAGTACCACCAGGTCGATCGCTTCGTCTCGTAGCTGCGACGGCGGCACTTCGATCACGCTGGCCGGCCAGTCCCAGGTCCGGGCCCGGCCCAGGCCGAACGGCCCGCGGTCCGGCGTCACCGGCACCAGGTACTCGTGCGGACCCTGCACGAAGCTGGTCAGCCAGGACCCGTGCAGGTGCCAGATGAGGATCCTCATGGGCTCACCCCCGCGGGCGCCCGTTCCGCCAGCTCCTCGACCGCGGCCACCACGTCGGCCGGCTCGATCGTGTCCAGGCAGGGGTGCCCGCGCACCGGGCAGACCCGGGCCCGGGTGCCCGTGCAGGCCGCGTCCTGCCGCCCCAGCACTCGGTGCGGCACCCCATAGGGCGCCCACCGGGCCGCGGGCACGACCGGAGCGAACAGGCTCACCACCGGGGTCCCGGCCGCGGCGGCCAGGTGGGCCGCCCCGGTGTTGGGGGCGACCACCACCTCCGCGCCGGCCAGCACCGCGGCCAGCGCGGGAAGGCTGGTCCGGCCGCCCAGGTCCACCACCCCCGGTGCGCCCGCCTGCTGGCAGACCGCCGACACCACCGGCGCCTGGCCGGCCGATCCGGTCACCGCCACCTGGTGCCCGGCCCGGGCCAGCGCGCCCACCATGGCCGCCACCCGGCCCACCGACGGCGCCCGGGCCGGCACCGACGCCCGCGCGTGCACGACCACGTACCGGCCGCCGATCAGCTCGGCGCCATCCGGCCGCGGTGCCGTGACCGCCAGCCGGCCGGAGTCCCCGGCTGGCAGCGCGTAGCCCGCCGCCCGGGCCAGCGACAGGTTCCGCTCGGCCTCGGGTACGTCGTCGTCCAGCCGGTGCCGGACGTCCAGCAGCGATCCCGGATAGTCCACGCTGATCGCCGCGATCCGCGGCACCCCGGCCATCCGCAGCACGAGCGCCGTCGGCAGCGGCGACTGGTGGAACGAGGTGAAGATCAGCGCCGCCGAGGGACCCACGGCCCGCACCTGATCGATCAGCGACCGCACCCCGGCCGGGTCGAACGGGCCCGGGCTGGGCGCGATCCAGGCCAGGTCGGCGGTCAGCACGGCCGCGACCCCGGGCAGCAGCGCCGCCGCCCCGGCCCCGGCCGCCCCGGCCAGGAACGTCACCTCGGCCCCGCTGGCCGCCACCGCCCGGACGGCCGGCCCGGTGAGCAGCACGTCGCCCATCCCGTCCGGCCGCACGACCAGCACCCGCTCGGTCACGACAAAACCCCCGCCGTACCCGGCCGCCGGATCAGGAACGGGCCGATGGCCAGCACGTCCACCGGGGCCGAGCCGAAGCACTCCAGGGCGTCGCGCGGGTCGTCGACCATCGGCCGCCCGGCCGTGTTGAGGCTGGTGTTCACCACCACCGGCAGGCCGGTCCGGGTCGCGAACCCGTCGAGCATCTCGGCCAGCAGCGGCTCGGCGTCCCGGTCCACCGTCTGCACCCGGGCGGTCCCGTCCACGTGCACCACGGCCGGGACCCGGTCCCGCCAGGCCGGGTCGACGTCATGCACGAACAGCATGTACGGGCTGGGCAGCGGGCCGTGGAAGATCGCCGCCGCCCGCTCGGCCAGCACCATCGGCGCCACCGGCCGGAATTCCTCCCGGCCCTTGACCGCGTTGAGCCGGTCCAGGTTCTCCTTGCGGCCGGGGTGGGCCAGCAGCGACCGGCGGCCCAGCGCCCGCGGCCCGAACTCGCTGCGGCCCTGGAACCAGGCCACGACGCGGTCCTCGGCCAGGGCCGCCGCGACCGCGTCGCCGATGCTGGCGGGGCGCTCGAAGGGCCAGGCCGCGGCGCGCAGCCAGGCTTCCAGCTCGTCGTCGGTCCAGCCGCGGCCCAGGTCGGCGCCGGGCATCGGGCCCGCCAGCTCACCCGCTGCCGCCGCCAGGTGCAGCGCCCCGCCCAGCGCGGTGCCGGCGTCCCCGGCCGCGGGCTGGACCCAGATCCGGTCGAACGGCCCCTCGCGGTGCAGCCGCGAGTTGGCCACGCAGTTCAGCGCGACCCCGCCCGCCATGGCCAGGTCGTGGCCGCCGGTGATGCCGTGCAGCCACCGGGCCAGGTCCAGCAGCACGTCCTCGGTCAGCTGCTGCACGCTGGCGGCCAGATCGGCGTGCTCCGCGGTCAGCGGCTCGCCCGGCCGACGCGGCTTGACCAGGGCCGTCCAGCCGACCGGCTCGGTGCGAAAGCCGCCCGCGCCGTCGGCGTACACCCGGCGGGCCAGCTCGGCCGCGAACCGGGGGCGGCCGTAGGAGGCCAGCGCCATCACCTTGTACTCGTCGCTGGAATGCAGGAAACCCAGGTGCGCGGTGGCCTGCTCGTAGAACAGCCCCAGCGAATGCGGCAGCCCCTGGCTGGCCAGCACCTCGAGCTGGCCGCCGGTGTACCGGCCGGCCAGGTGGGAGGCGGCCTCGCCGCGCCCGTCGGCCACCAGCACGGCGGTGTCGCCGAACGGCGCGGCCAGCCCGGCCGAGGCGGCGTGCGCCTCGTGGTGCCGGACGTAGCGGACCGCGGCCGGGTCCAGCCCGGGCAGGGCCTCGGCCAGGAACCGCGGGGCCTCCTGCGCGTACCGGATGCGCAGGCCGTCCCAGGGGTCGTCGAGGCCCAGCTCGCCGGCGGGCCGGCAGTCGGCCGGGTCGTAGGAGTAGGCCACCGCGTCCAGGTCCTCCGGGCGCAGGCCCGCGGCGTCCAGGCACCAGGCCGCGGACTTCTCCGGCAGCTCCCAGGCCGAGAACGGCACCGGCCGCTTGCCGTGCTTGCGGCGGCTGAACCGCTCTTCCTCGGCGGCGGCCACGATCCGCCCGTCCACGATCAGCGCCGCGGCCGGGTCGTGGAAGACCGCGTTGATCCCGAGTACCCGCATCAGACCCGCACCTCCGCCCCGGGGGCCAGGCCGAGCTCGGCGGCGAACCAGGCCAGCGTGCCGGACAGGCCCTCCTCCCAGCCGATGACCGGCTCCCAGCCCAGTTCCCGGTGGGCCCGGGTGATGTCCGGGCAGCGGGTCATCTGGTCGTCCTCGGGAAACGGGATGTGCTCGATGCCGGACGGCGACCCGGCCAGCGCGATGATGCGCTCGGCGATCTGCAGCACCGAGGCCTCGTCCGGGTTGCCGATGTTCACCGGGCCGCCCAGGTCGCTGGCGGCCACGGCCAGGATGCCGCCCACGGTGTCGTCCACGTGGCACAGCGACCGGGTCTGGCGGCCGTCCCCGGTCACGGTGAGCGGTTCCCCGCGCAGGGCCTGGCAGGCGAAGGTGGGTACGATCCGGCCGTCGTCGGGCCGCATGCCCGGCCCGTAGGTGTTGAAGATCCGCACGATGGCCGCGTCCACGGTGCCAGCCCGCTGGTGCGCGGCGGTCAGGGCCTCGGCGAACCGCTTGGCCTCGTCGTAGACGCTGCGCGGGCCGACCGGGTTGACGTTCCCGTAGTAGCTTTCACTTTGCGGGCTCACCGTCGGGTCGCCGTACACCTCCGAGGTGGAAGTGAGCACGAACCGGGCTCCGGTCCCGGCCGCCAGTTCCAGCGCGTTCCTGGTCCCCGAGCTGCCCGCTTCCAGGGTGGCCAGCGGGTGCCGGTGGTAGTCGGGCGGCGAAGCGGGCGAGGCCAGGTGCACGACCAGGTCGACGTCACCGTCGACCTCGAGCCCGCGGGCCACGTCGGCCTGGCGGAACGTGAACCCGGGCTCGGCCCGCAAGCCCTCCAGGCGGTCCGGGGAACTGGTGAGGAAGTTGTCCACGCACACCACCTGCGTGCCCGCGGCCAGCAGGCGGCGGCAGAGATGGCTGCCGAGGAACCCGGCGCCGCCGGTCACCACCGCCCGGGTCCAGACGGGCCCATCGCGACCGCTGAGCCTGTTTTCCGCCACTACGGAAGCCCCCTTCTGCGATCTTCCTGAGAGTTCAGTCAATTGCAGAGCGCAGCGCTACCCGAGCGTCAGCCAGTCAAACGAAGCAGCTAAAAACCTGCATGATCTGCTGATGTCTCTTTTCGCACTGAAGATCGGTTCTGTGCGTCTCACGTCAGTCAATTACTTTTTGTAATCGATTGAAGGTCAAGCACTGGCTGGCCGGCCCGGCCGGCGTGGTCGAGGCCGCGCGATCACGGCCAGCAGCGCAGGCGCCGTTCCCCGAGCACCGCGGCGACCGCGGCGTCCAGCCCGGCCGCGACCGGCAGGCCCGCCGTCTCCGCGGGCCGGGTCACCGGGGTCGGCACCAGGACGGCCCGGGCCCCGGCCGCGTAGGCGGCCGCGGCGTCGATGCCGATGTCGCCGATCACCACGCAGTCGGCCGGGTCCACCCCTAGCTCGGCGGCGGCCTTGCGGATCAGGAACGGCTCCGGCTTGCGGCACTCGCAGCCAGCCGCCGGGTCGTGCGGGCAGATGGCCCAGGTGCCGAACGGCCCCAGCAGCTCCTCGACCCGCTGGTTGACCGCCGCCATCTCG
>DASXMW010000160.1:0-4789 GCA_036495425.1 Streptosporangiaceae bacterium
GGGCTGCCCGAGGTCAGGCTGGGGCTGATTCCCGGCGCGGGCGGGACCCAGCGGCTGCCGCGGCTGGTGGGCCGGGGCCACGCCCTGGACATCATGCTCACCGGCCGCCAGGTCACCGCCGACGAGGCGTACCGCATGGGACTGATCAGCCGGCTGGTGGCGGCCGGGCAGGCCGGTCCCGAGGCCCTCAGCCTGGCCGCGGAGCTGGGCCGGTCTTCCGGGGCCGCTCAGGAGGCTGTGATTCGTACGGTGGATGCCTCCTACGAAACCGCGCTGCCGGATGGCCTGGCCTACGAGGCGGATCAGGTACAGGCGCTGTTCGGCACCGAAGAAGCCAAGGAAGGCATCGCTGCGTTCCTGGAGAAACGGCCCCCGAACTTCAGCTGACCGGCTCCGGCGCCCCAAAGGAGGAGCGTTCGTGTACGGACTGACCGTCTTCGCCGCCGCCGGCCACGGACCCGAACGGTTCCGCCGGGTGGCTGGCCTGGCCGCCGAGGCGGAAGCCGCCGGGTTCACCGCGGTCTGGACCGGTGAGCTCTACAGCCGGTCGGCCACGATCCCGATGGCCGCCCTGGCCGCGGCCACCGAGCGGGCCCAGATCGGCTCCTGCATCGCCTACGGCGTGGGCCGCAGCCCGCTGATCTGGGCCGCCGAAGCCCGTGACCTCGACGACCTGTCCGGCGGCCGGATCATCCTCGGGCTCGGCAACGGCACCACCGCCATGATGGAGAACTGGCACGGAGTCAGCGGCCAGGCTCCGGCCGCCCGGCTCGAGGAACTGGTGCCACTGCTGCGCCAGCTCTGGCGACTGGACCAGGGGCCGGTTCACCACGACGGCCGGTTCTACGGCGTCCACGTCGTACCCACCGACGATGTGGCCCCGCCCTACCGTTCGCACCTGCCGATCTGGACCGCCGGCGTCAATCCGGCCATGATCCGGGCGGCAGCCCGGGTCGCCGACGGCCTGGTCGGGCACCCGATGTTCACCGCCGAGTACGTGGCCGAGGTGGTCCGGCCCGAGCTGGACACAGCGGCCACGCGGGCCGGACGCAACAGTGACGACGTGGCTCTGACCGGCATCCTGATGTGCTCGGTGGACCCGGACGAAGAGGCCGCCCGCCGCCAGCTGGCCTACGCCATCGCCCAGTACGCGGCATCGCGGGTCTACAATCGGCTGTTCGCGCTGCACGGCTGGTCGAAAGAACAGCAGCTGATCCGTGAGGGCGCCCGCCGCCGCGACGTCGAGGCCATGATCGCCGCGGTGCCGGATGCGGCGATCGACGCGATTGGGGTCGCGTGCCGCCCCGGCGGACTCGCGGAACGAGTCCTGCGGCATTCCCGCCGCTATCGCCACCTCAACCTCGTCGTGCCGACCTGGGGCCTGCCCCCTGATCAGGTCGAGCAGGCCACCCGCACGATCATCGCCGAGATGCGCGACGTCCTCAAGGAGCAGCACCTTGCCGAGCAGTGAAGAGCTCAAGCTGGACACCATCCAGCTGGACTGGCCCATCGCGGGCGTGGCCGTCGCGACGCTGGATCGCCCGGATCGCCTGAACGCCATGACCATGGCCATGTTCGCCGAGCTCGAAGAACTGGCCCGGCACCTTGGAGAACTGGACGAGGCCCGTGTCCTCATCCTGACCGGCGCAGGCCGGGCGTTCTGCGCAGGCTATGACCTGGCCGACGCCGCCGAGCTGCCGGAACTGTCGCCCATGGGCATGCTGAAACGCCAGGAGCGCGCCGCCCGCGCGCTGGCCGCGATCCGGGCCGTCCGGATCCCGGTCATCGCCGCCGTCAACGGTGCGGTCGCGGGCGGCGGCCTCGCCCTGGCCCTGGCCGCCGACATCCGGATCGCGTCCCCGGCGGCCAAGTTCAACGCCGCCTTCGTCCGGATCGGGCTGTCCGCCGGTGACCTGGGCACCTCATGGCTGCTGCCCCGGCTCATCGGCCCGGCCGTGGCCGCCGAGATCGCCTACACCGGCCGGTTCGTCGAGGCCACCGAAGCCGAGCGGATCGGCCTGGTCAACCAGGTCGTCCCGGCCCAGGACCTGCTGTCCGCGGCGGTGGCCATGGCCACGCTCATCTGCGCCAACTCGCCGGCCGGGGTCCAGCTGTCCAAACGGGCCCTCCAGGCCAACCTGGAGGTCACCTCCTACGCCGCCGCCCTCGAACTGGAGAACCGCGGCCAGGCCCTGCTTACCCGGGGCGAAGACCTGCCCGAGGCCCTGGAAGCCTTCCGGGCCAAGCGGCCGCCCACCTTCACCGGCCGGTGAACTCGATGACGACCCTGGAGACGCTCAGCCTCACCGCGCTGGACGACGGGATCTCGCTGCTGGCCATCAACCGGCCCGACCGGCTGAACACCATGACCGTACGCCTGTTCACCGACCTGACCCTGGCCACCCGGGCGCTGCGCGACAGCAGCACCCGCGCCCTCATCCTCACCGGCGCCGGTGACCGGGCGTTCTGTGCCGGCTTCGACCTGGCCGAGATCGAGGTCATCACCCGCATGGGGGTCCGGGAATTCCTGCGCTTCCAGGAGCTGGCCACCGGCAGTCTGGCCGCCCTGCGGGAACTGCCATTCCCGGTCATCGCCGCCGTCCGCGGGCCCGCCTCCGGGGGCGGCCTGTCCCTGGCCCTGAGCGCGGACATCCGGCTGGCCAGCCCGACGGCGAAGTTCAACGCTGCGTTCGTCCGGGTCGGGCTGTCCGCCGGGGAACTCGGCACGTCCTGGACCCTGAGCCGGTTGGTTGGCTACGGCCGAGCGGCCGAGATCATGTACACCGCGCGCAACGTCGGTGCCGCCGAAGCCGAGCGCATCGGCCTGGTTAACCGGGTCGTCCCCGACGCCGACCTGACGGACAGCGCGGTCACCCTGGCCCGGCAAATGATGGCCAACTCACCGGCCGGCGTCCGCATGTCCAAACGGGCCCTGCAGCGGAACCTGGAGGTGGCCTCCTACCACGCGGCCATGGAGCTGGAGAACCGCGGCCAGGCCCTGCTCACCCAGGGCGACGACATGCCCGAGGCCCTGGCCGCCTTCACGCAGCGGCGCGCACCGACGTTCACCGGGAGGTAGACACCGTGGTCACCCTGGGCGATATCGATCCTGGCTTCGGGCCCGACGACGATCGCCGTCACTGGCCCGCCAACGGCGGCCGGATGCGCGACAGCTTGTTCTGGGAGCTGATCATGCCCGAGGAGAAGCTCGGGCTGCAGATCTACCTGTACGTCAGCGCCCGCGGCCGGGCCGGGTACAACGTGTCGCTCTGGGGGCCGGGGGCCGAACCGGTCGCGCTGAAGCTGGCCGATGGCTGGGTCGGCGACGATGCCGACTTCGATGACTTCCGGTTCGAGGGGCTCACCGTCCGCCAGCCCGAACTGCGCCGGACCTGCCAGGTCCGGTTCGACCGTGACGACGTGCACCTGGCCTACGACTTCACCGCGCTGCACGACGCCTTCAGCTACCGGTCCAACCCCGACGGACTGCCCAGCTGGTTCGCCCAGAACCGCCTGGAGCAGACCGGCCACGTCACCGGGTTCCTGGAGATCGGCGGCCGCCGCATCGACTGGGACCGGACCGGCCACCGGGACCACTCGTGGGGCCACCGGGACTGGGGCATCCCGCACCACTGGAAATGGTTCATCGCCTACACCGAGTCCGGCCGGATCGTGAACGGCTGGATCTGGATCGCCCGCGGCGAATGGGGCTTCGCCGGCTACGTCGTCCGCGACGGCGTCACCGTGCCCGTGGCCCGGATCGAGCACCACGCCGGCTACCACGCCGACATGACCCAGCGCCGGCTCGAGGCCGACCTCATCGACATCACCGGGCAGCGCACCCACCTGAGCCTGGACGTGTTCGGGGTGATCAAGCTGCCCACCCGCGATCCGATGAGCACCGTGATCTACGAGGGTGCCTGCGCCGCCGAGATCGACGGCGAGGCCGGCGCGGGCCAGTTCGAGACCCACTGGCCCGGCCCCTACCTGCGGTACCTGGCCGAGGCCGGCCTCCCGGGCGGGGCACCCTCTGGTGGCTGAGTTTCCGTCTGATGAACTGGCTCGGCTGGCCAAATTCCTGACCGCGGCCAGGCTGTGCGACGGCCCGGTCACCGCCCGCCCCGTCGGCGACGGCCACTCCAACCTGACCTACCTGGTCACCGACGGGCAGCGGCAGGTGGTCGTGCGCCGGCCGCCGCCCCCGCCGCTGCCCCCGGGTGCGCACGATGTCCTGCGCGAGGCCTGGCTGATCCGGGCCCTGGCCGGCAGCGCGGTGCCTGTACCGGAGGTGCTGGCCACGGCCGCAGCGGGCGAGGTGATCGACGCCCCCTTCTTCGTCATGGACTACGTGCCCGGACCGATCGCCACCACCGCGACTCCGGGCGCCCTCCGCTCACCCGCCGACCGGCGGCGGCTCGCCGGAGCCCTCGCCGACACCCTGGCCGCCCTGCACGCCGTCGATTGGCGTGGAGCCGGGCTGACCGACCTCGGCCACCCGGAGGGCTTCAACACAAGGCACCTACGCCGCATGGGCCGCCTCATCGCCGACACCGATGGGCAACTCCCCGCCGATTTCGCCGAGTTGGCGGCCTGGCTGGAAGCCCACGTCCCGCCCGAGTCCGGCGCGTCGATCGTCCACAACGACTACCGCTTGGGCAACCTCATCCTCGCCCCCGAGCCCCCCGCTCGCATCGCCGCTGTCCTCGACTGGGAACTGGCCACCATCGGCGACCCCCTGTTCGACCTCGGCTACTTCCTGGCCTCCTACCCGGCGGCGGGTGAGCCCCTC
>DASXMW010000161.1:0-64722 GCA_036495425.1 Streptosporangiaceae bacterium
GATCTCGGCGGATGTCAGTAGACGAGCGGAACCGGTCAGCCCAGGCCATGGACGGTGCCGGACACCTGGTGCGGATTTTGCAAGCAGAGGGTCACCAGCAACGGGGAGGTGTCCGTGCCCTCCGCGTGCCCGAACGGGACGGAAACCAGAGACATCGAGCTGTATCCATAGACCGAGCAAGGTGGCTCTGGCCAGCAAAGAGCCACATGGCGAGAGCCCATAAAACGACCTCCTAAGCGGTAGGTCGAAGGTTCGGATCCTTCTCGGGGCGCTGTGTGATCTCTCAAGAGATGGCGGACACTGCGGACCTTCGTCAGGTTCGCGGTGTTTTCTTTGCGGGGCCGGGTGGGCGGCCGGTGGGCTGGTAGTCGCGGGCGGGATCTAGGACCAGTTCGCGGATGAGCTGGCCGGTGGTGGCGTTGAGCACGCGGGGCCGTTGAGGCAATGGCACGCTGCGCCCTGATAACCGCGCTGGTGTTTCGGCATCGTCTGGACCCGATCCTGGGTCGGTCGTCGCTACTGGCAACCGGGCGGTCATGCGGCCGGTCACGACAACCCTGCCACTCCGGGCAACCGTCTTGTACGACCGCCGCGACAGCGTCAGAGCGGCTATACATCTGCTGTTTGGTCATCGAGATGTAACCTGTTTCTGGCCAAATTATAGATCAGGTATTCGAATAGCTCTTTCATAGTGCGAATTTATGGTTTTTAAATTATTCGGCCCTGCCTCTAGCAGTCTATGGTTGGAGTCTTTACATTAGATGTATCCAAGGTCCCCAACGATGCGGGCGGAGGTACGCCTTGCAGCAGGAGAATGCAAGCAGTGACCGTGTGCAGCGGCTGCGGTGGATGCGAGAAGCCCGGTTCGGGTTGTTCGTCCACTGGGGGCTGTACTCGGTGGCTGCCCGGCACGAGTGGGTGAAGCAGCGGGAACGGCTGGACGACGCCGCATACCAGCGCTACTTCGAGCACTTCGACCCGGACTGCTACGACCCCCGCCGATGGGCGAGACTCGCCCGCCAGGCCGGGATGGAGTATGCGGTCCTGACCACTAAGCACCATGACGGGTTCTGCCTGTGGGACTCAGCTCTCACTGACTTCAAGGCGACCAACACTCCGGCCGGACGCGACCTGGTCCGGCCATGGGTGGAAGCTTTCCGGGCCGAGGGGCTGCGGGTGGGTTTCTACCATTCGCTGCTTGACTGGCACCATCCGGCGTTCCCGATAGATGGCCTGCACCCTCAGCGTGACGACGAAGAGGCCAAGACCGCCGCGAAGGACCGTGACATCGCCCGCTACGCGGACTATCTGCACGGCCAGGTCCGGGAACTGCTCACCGGCTACGGCCAGGTGGACTACCTGTTCTTCGACTTCTCCTATCCCGGACGGACCTGGGGCGGGAAGGGCCGGGACGACTGGCGCTCGCAGGAACTACTGGATCTGGTCTACTCCCTGCAGCCCGATGTGGTGGTCAATGACCGCCTGGACCTGGACGGCGATGTGGTGACGCCCGAGCAGTACCAGCCGGCCGGCCCGATGGCCGGTGGCGGACGGCTGTGGGAGGCATGCCAGACCCTCAACGGCAGCTGGGGATACGACCGGGACAACCTGGACTGGAAAACCTCCGGCCAGCTCATCCGCATGCTGGTCGATGGCGTCGCCAAGGACGGCAACCTGCTGCTCAACGTGGGCCCCACCGCCCGCGGGGAGTTCGAGCCCCGAGCGGTCGAGATCCTGGATGCCATCGGCGCCTGGACCGGCCCGAACGCCCGCTCCATCTACGGCGCCGGGCCCGCAAGCTACAGCCCGCCGGCCGACTGTCGCTATACCCGGCGCGGCGACCGGCTGTACCTTCACCTGTTCGCCTGGCCTTTCCGGCACGTCCACCTGCCCGGCCTGGCCGGGAAAGTGACCTTCGCGCAGTTCCTCCACGACGGGTCGGAGGTCGCCATCGAGGTCATCGACCCGGCCCAGCAGGCGCAGAACACCACCATGGCGGCCCTCGGCACCGATGTGCTCACCCTCAACCTGCCGGTCCGCCAGCCCGATGTCGACGTTCCCGTCATCGAGCTGTTCCTGACCCCCGGACAGTAAACAAGCACGTCCACCAGCACGCGGCGCGCCGACGGCCGTGCGTGCCTCGCCTCCCGCTGGATAGGGACGGCGGTCCCATCCGCGGGGACTTCACGAACTCAGCCATACCCGAGACAACTCGCGCGGCGGCAAAACGCGGCCCTGATGAAGGGAGACAACGGCAATGATGAGAAAGGCAACCGGCAAGAGACCCCGCAGCGTGCGCTACGCGCTCGGCGCCGTTGCGGCAGCGGCAGCGGTGCTGGTGGCCGCCTGCAGTTCGGGCGGTTCGGGCGGTTCGAGTTCGGGCCCTTCCGGTACCGTCAGCTGGTCCTTCTGGGTGGGCAGCCCGGGCGAGGCCGCGGTCTGGAAGCACAACGCCGACCTGGTCTCGAAGACCTACCCGAACCTCAACGTGTCGCTGACCACCACCAGCTTCACCAATTACTGGACCAAGCTGCCGATCGAGGCATCGACGCACTCGATGTCCTGCATCGCCGGGCTGCAGTACGGCTACGTCGGGTCGGTGGGCAACCTGTTCATGCCGCTGAATTCCCTGATCAAGAAGTACAAGTACAGCCTGTCGCCCTTCGAGTCGACCATGATCAAGGAACTGTCCTCCCACGGCAACCTGCTCGCCCTGCCGTACGACTTCGGACCCGTCGTCGTCACCTACAACAAGGCCCTGTTCAAGGCCAAGGGTGTGCCAGACCCCCAGCCCGGCTGGACGTGGGCGCAGTTCGTCCAGGACGCCAAGAAGCTGACCGGTGGCGGTGACTACGGGTACCTGCCGGTCACCCTCGGGGGGACCTCCCTTTCCCTTGAGCTGGCCTACGACCTCAGCGGCGCTCCGGACGCCTACGTCCAGAACGGTACGTTCAACGTCACCAACCCGGCCTTCGTGAAGGGCATCCAGGACCAGGCCGAGCTGGCCTACAAGGACCACGTCACCCCGCCCTACTCCACGGCGCCCGGCTGGTCCAGTCAGCAGTTCGACACCTGCAAGATCGGAATGGAAGTCAACGGCCCGTGGGACCTGATTGACATCAAGGGCCAGTCCAGTTTCCCCGTGGGCTGGGTCGAGTTCCCGGCCGGACCCGACGGGGTGCACTCGTACAACGAGGGCTCCGGTTTCGGCATCACCAAGGACTGCAAGACCCCCGATGCCGCCTTCAAGGCACTGACCGTACTGGTCAACCAGGAGGCTCTGACCTACGCCGGCAGCCAGGGCCGGGCGTTCCCGGCGCGACTGGCCGCTGACTCCTCGTGGGGCAACTTCGCCGGGGCCGACACCGAGGCCGCGATAACGACGGCGCTGAAGAAGGCAGAGCCACAGGAGGTCACGACCAACTGGGCGCAATTCCAGACCGCGCTGTCGAAGGACACACCACTGGTCCTGTCCGGTCAGATCAGCGCCAAAAAATACGCCCAGGAAGTGGCGGCGGCCTCCGGCGGCGGCAAGGGCGTGTCTCCGGGTGACCTGAGCTCGATCCTTCCGGGCAGCGGCGGATAAGGCGTGGCCATGGCGAGCAGAACTGGTGTGCTCGAGTCCCGGTCGCGAGCTGGCCGTTCTGGCCAGCCCGCGCCGGGGCGCCGCCCGCGGCGGCTGAACCGCGACACCCGCACCGCGGCTGGGTTCCTGTCGTTCAACCTGACCGGCTTCACGGTGTTCACGTTGATCCCGATGGCCCTGGCCATCTACGTGTCCTTCTTCAACTGGCCCCTGCAGGGCGGGCGGACCCGGTTCGTCGGGCTCCACAACTACGGCAACGTCCTCAGCAGCTACGGCTTCTGGCGGATCGTGCTCAACGTCCTGTACTTCGTCGGCGCCTATGTGCCCCTCAACCTGATCGTGTCCCTGACGCTGGCGGCGCTCCTCGGCCCGCGCATGCGGGCCGTCAAGGGCAAGGCGTTCCTGCGGATCGTCTTCTTCCTGCCCGTGGTGACCCCGCTCGTGGCCAGTTCGCTGCTGTGGGCCCTGATCTACAACCAGAACGGCATCTTCAACACGGTGCTGGGCTGGGTCGGCCTCGGCCCCGTTCCGTGGCTGAGCTCCAGCAACTGGTCGATGCCCTCGATCATCATCATGTCGTTGTGGCTGGGCTTCGGCTACAACATGATCCTCTTCGTGGCCGGCATGACCAACATTCCCGACACCATGTACGACGCCGCCGCGATCGACGGTGCCGGGCCGATCCGCCAGTTCTTCAAGATCACCTTGCCGTTGCTGTCGCCCCTGATCTTCTTCGGGACCCTGATGACGCTGATCACCTCATTCCAGGTGTTCACCCAGGCCTACATCTTGACCAACGGCGGTCCCGGTAATTCATCGACCACCCTCGTCCTGCAGCTTTATGACGACGCATTCCAGTACTTCCGCCTGGGTGACGGATCGGCGATCGCCGTCCTGCTGGCCTTCATGATTCTCGTCGTCACCGGGCTGATGTTCATGCTTCAGCGAAGGCTGGTGCACTATGAGCACTGATTCTGTCCGGATGGCCGTCCCCCGTGAGCGGACGGCCAGGCGGACCGCGAGGTCGCGCCGGCGGGTCACCCGGTCCATCCGGCGGGTGGTGCTGAACGTCATCATCTGGGCGGCGGCCTTCGTGTGCCTGTTCCCGTTCCTGTGGATGCTGTCCACCGCGCTGAAGCCCGAGGCCAACGCCATCACCAGCAATTTCTTCGTCGGGTACAGCTGGAACTGGGGCAACTTCAAGCAGGCCTGGGACTTCTTCCCGTTCGGGCGGTTCCTGATCAACAGCCTCATCATGTCCATTGGCGACGTCCTCGTCGTCCTGGTCGCCTCGACCACCGCGGGGTATGCCTTCGCGCGCCTGAAGTTCCCCGGCCGGGACAAACTGTTCAGTCTCTACGTGGCCACGCTGCTCATTCCCGCCAGCGCCACGCTGGTCCCGTTGTTCCTGATTTCCAAATCACTGCACATTTACAACACCTACCTCGGGCTCATTTTCCCGCTCGCATTCACCGCGTTCGGGACCTTCTTGATGCGGCAGTTCTTCCGGACCACCCCTGAGGAACTGCGCGAGGCCGCGCGCCTGGACGGCGCGTCCGAACTGTGGGTCTTCCTGCGCGTCATGCTCCCGCTCGTCCGGGCCGGCGTCGCCGTCCTGGCCGTCTTCACGTTCATCGCCATGTGGGGTGAGTTCCTGTGGCCGCTGGTAGCGACCCAGAACGAGAACCTCTACACCCTCAACCTGGGGCTCAGCGAACTCCAGGGCCAGTACGGCTCGTACTGGAGCTACATGATGGCGGGGGCGGCAATAGCGATCGTGCCCACGATCGTCCTGGTCATCGCGCTCCAGAAGTACCTCGTCAAGGGGCTGGCCTTCGGTGCGTTCGGGGGCCGGTGACCAACATGTACCGGGCAACTCACCACCTTTTATTCACAACACCGATGAGCCGCGCCTCGTTCAATGACGAACGGTGGTTCGTCGGAAGGTCAGCTGAGCCGCGGTAACGGCGGCTGATCGCAACCGGGAACGACCAGCTGACCCTGCGGGCCCCCACCCGTCTGACGCTCGGCAGCGCCGGCCAGAGGCCTCATGGAGCGAGAAAAGGAACAACCATGCCCGTGATCACGTCCTCCCGCGTGCTCGATCTGAGGTTCCCCACCTCGGCCACGATGGATGGCTCGGACGCGATGAACCCGGACGGGGACTACTCGGCCGCCTACGTCATCCTCGGCACCAACACGCCAGGCCTCTGCGGGTATGGACTGACCTTCACGATCGGCCGTGGCAACGATATCTGCGTCCTGATCGCCGAGAGGTTCGCGGCCAAGCTGGTCGGAAGCGATGTCGCCAGCCTGTCCAACGGCGGCATGGCGCGGTTCTATCGTGAGCTCGTCAACGACTCGCAGTGGCGCTGGCTCGGCCCCGAAAAGGGTGCGGTCCAGATGTCCATCGCCGCAGTGCTCAACGCCACCTGGGACCTGATGGCCCGCTACGCCGGGATGCCGGTCTGGCAGCTGCTGTCGACGATGTCGCCGCGAGCGCTGGTCGGTGCGTGCGACTTCCGCTACCTCAGCGACGCGATCACCCCGGATGAGGCCGTGGCCATGCTTGAGGCACTCGCGCCCACCCGCGCCGACCGCATCGCAAAGCTGAAACGCACCGGCTACCCGGCCTACAGCACGTCACCGGGCTGGCTGGGCTATCCCGACGAGAAGATGCGGCGTCTGGTCCGGGAGGCAGCCGCCGGTGGATTCCGGGATGTGAAGCTCAAGGTCGGTGCCCGGCTGGAGGACGACATCCGCCGCTTGGGCATCGCCCGCGAAGAGCTCGGCCCCGACCGCGGTCTGATGATCGACTGCAATCAGGTGTGGGAGGTCGACCAGGCCATTTCATGGGTGCGTGAACTCGCCCGGTTCCATCCCCGCTGGATCGAAGAGCCGACCAGTCCGGACGACATCGCCGGTCATCGCAAGATCCGGGAAGCCCTGGCCGGTACCGGCGTCGGAGTCGCCACTGGTGAGCATGCCCACAACCGCATCATGTTCAAGCAGCTGCTTCAAGGCGGCGCTATCGACTACTGCCAGGTCGACAGCTGCCGGGTGGCCAGCATCAACGAAATCGTCCCGATCCTGCTGATGGCCGCCAAATTTGGCGTGCCGGTTTGCCCGCACGCGGGCGGGTTCGGCCTTTGCGAGTACGTCCAGCACCTGTCGATCTTCGACTACGTCTGCGTCAGCGCCTCTTTGGAGAACCGGATGATCGAGTACGTCGACCACCTGCACGAGCACTTCGTCGACCCGGTCGTGATCAGCGATGGTGCCTACCAGGTTCCGGCGAAACCCGGGTACAGCATCGAGGTCCTCCCGACCACGATGTCGCAGTACCGCTATCCAGACGGCGAGTTCTGGGCCGGGAACAAGCAGACGTCCGCCTCATCCGCGGGACTTGCCCGATGAGCGGCCTCACCGGCCGGATGGCTTTCCCGGTGCCTCTCGACCCGCAGGCCGTTGCCGGCCGGCGCCGCCAGATCCTCCAGAAGGCTGATGAGACCATCGACCGCGGCCCGTTCGCTCCGACGTGGGAGTCCTTGTCGCATTACCGGGTGCCGGAGTGGTACACCGAGGCGAAGTTCGGGATCTTCATGCACTGGCTCGCGGCGTCGGTCCCGGCTTACGGCAATGAGTGGTACCCGCGGACGATGTACCTCGATGGCACCCCTGAGTACCGCCACCATCGGCAGACCTACGGTGAGCAGGCCAGCGCTGGTTTTAAGGACTTCCTGCCCCAGTTCACCGCGGCCAATTTCGACGCCGCCGACTTGATGGCCCTCATCCGCCGGAGCGGGGCCCGTTATGTCATGCCGGTCGCTGAGCATCATGACGGCTTCCACCTCGGGCAGACCGACCTTTCCCGGTGGAGTGCCGCCCGCGTCGGACCCACCCGAGACCTGCTCGGCGAGCTCAAGGCGGCCGCCACCGCCGAGGGCCTGCATTTCGGGCTGTCCAGTCATCGGGCCGAGCACTGGTGGTTCTTCAACGGTGGCACCAGGTTCGACAGCGACGTGAAAGATCCCCGATGGGCGGACCTTTATGGACCGGCCGCACCCAGAAATACTCAACCCGACAAGGCGTTTCTCGACGACTGGCTGGCCCGCGCCGTCGAACTGGTCGAGCGCTACGACCCCGAGCTCGTGTGGTTCGACTGGTGGATAGAAGAACCAGCATTCGAGCCCTACCGGCGCAAGTTCGCGGCCTACTTCTACGATCACGCCGCCGCGGCCGGGCACGGGGCCGTGATCAATTACAAATGGGAAGCGTTCGAGCCCGGGACAGCGGTTTACGACATCGAGCGCGGCGGCACCCGGGGCATCGCCCCACTGCCTTTCCAGAACGACAGCTCAACCTCCCGGATTGGCTGGGCCTACCTCACCGAGAACGAGTACAAAGCCGCCGACGAGATCGTCATCGACCTGGCCGACGCCGTCAGCAAGAACGGCGTGCTGCTCCTCAACATCGGCCCACGCCCGGACGGCACCATTGATCCAGCCGAACGCCGGTTGCTGGAAGAAATCGGCGACTGGATGTCGATCAACGGCGAGGCGATCTACGGCACACGGCCGTGGCTCGTTCCCGGCGAAGGCCCGACCATCCCTCCCGCCGGGTCGTTCACCGACACCGCTCCTCCGGCGTTTACCCCGGAGGACATCCGCTTCACCACCCGCAACGACACCCTCTACGCCACGGTGCTGAGTCTCCCGCGGGACGCTGTCGAGGTGAGGATCCGCTCGCTGGCCACCACGCTGCGCCTGTTCGACGGCGATATCGCCGCGGTCCACCTCCTCGGTGTCGACGAGCAACTCCAGTTCGGCTGCGGTATCGACGGGCTGACCGTGTCATTGCCGGCGCGGCCGAGCACGTCAGCGGTCGGCGTGCTGCGCATCGACCTGCTGCCAGCGGGGCCACCGCAACGGGCCGAACCGGCCATCGTCGACTGACCAGCACTCCCGACCCGCGCAATCCACGCACCAGGAAAGGCTCCCATGTTCCAGGCCATGTACCGGGTCTTCCGGTGAGCGCCCTGGGGATGCACGGCCCGGCCGTCCGCCCTCTCGGCCGCACCGCGCTGCAGGTCACCGCGATCGGCTTCGGCGGGTCGACCGCGGGCAACATCTGGCGGGCCCGCAGCGACGATGAGGTCGCGGCCGGCCTGTCCGCGGCCTGGGACCGCGGCATCCGCTACTTCGATACCGCTCCGCACTACGGACTCGGTCTTTCCGAGCAGCGAGTCGGAAAAGCACTGCGAGATCACCCCCGGAACGAATACGTCCTATCGACGAAGGTGGGGCGGCTGCTCGAGCCGAACCCGGCCCCGACCGGATCGGACCTGTCCGTGGCCGGATTCGATGTCCCCGACGAACTGCATCGGGTGCGTGACTACAGCGCGGACGGCGTGCGGCGCAGCCTGGAAGCGAGCCTCGAACGGCTCGGCGCCGACCGCATCGACATCGTCCTCGTCCACGACCCGGACGACCACGTCGACCAGGCCCTCACCGAAGCCATACCCGCCTTGGTCGCACTCCGCGAGCAGGGCGTCATCGGCGCGGTCGGTGTCGGCATGAACCAGTGGCAAGCGCCGCTTCGCGCGGTCAAGGAGACCGACGTCGACGTCGTGATGATCGCCGGTCGCTGGACACTCGCTGACCGGTCGGCGCAGGCCCTGCTCGACCGGTGCGCCCAACAGGGGGTCGCGGTGCTTGCCGCGGCCCCATTCAACTCCGGGCTGCTCGCCCGGCCGCGACCGGGCGAGGACGCCACCTTCAACTATGGGCCGGCGCCGCGACCGATGCTCGAACGCGCCTGGGCCCTGGCCGAGGTCTGCGACTCCGCCGGGATCTCACTCCCGCAGGCAGCCATGCAGTTTCCGTTGCGGCACCCGGCCGTGGCCTCGGTCGTGGTCGGCCTGAGCAACGGTGCCCAGGTCGATGCGGCGATCGAGTGCCTGCAGACGCCGATCGAGGCCGAGGTGTGGAGCAGGCTGGACGTTGTTGCCCAAGGAGGTCAGTGAGCATGCAGCGCATCGCGTCCGTCATCCGGCGGCAACCCGCCGAAGAAGTTTTTCACCTGGACTGACATGCGTATCGACTCTCACCACCACGTCTGGGATCTGCGGGTACGGCCCCAGCCGTGGACCAATGATCTCCCAGCACTCCAGCGCAGCTTCGGTATCGAAGAGCTCAGGCCGTCGCTGAAGCGGCACGACATCGGCGCCACTGTCGTCGTGCAGACGGTGGCGGTCGCTGAAGAGACTGCGGAACTGCTGGTGCTGGCGGCGTCGGACCCCGACATCGCAGGTGTCGTCGGCTGGACGGATCTGACCGCCCCGGACGTCGCCGACCGCCTGGCCGAGCTCATCGCGCCCGGGCTGGCCGGTATCCGGCACCTCGTTCAAGACGAACCCGACCCACGCTGGCTCATGCGCCGTGAGGTTCAAGCAGGTATCGCCGCGGTGGGCGCGGCTGGCCTGACTTACGACCTGCTCGTCACCCCGGCGCAGCTGCCCGCTGCTGTCGAAACAGTCCGCAACCATCCGGACGCCCGATTCGTACTCGACCATGGGGCGAAACCGCTCATCCGCGACGCCATCCTCGAACCGTGGAACCAGCTCATCACGGACCTGGCCGCTTCACCGAACGTCGCGGTCAAGCTCTCCGGGCTGGTTACCGAAGCCTCCCCAAACCCAACCATCGACGATCTGCGCCCGTACTGCGACCGGCTCCTGTCGGCGTTCGGGCCTGAACGAATGATGTTCGGCTCCGATTGGCCGGTGTGCCTCCTCAGGTGCGACTACGACCGAGTGATCGCACATGCCGAGAGCATGTGCGTGGGCCTGTCCAAGTCAGAGAAAGCGGACGTGTTCGGCGAGACGGCCGCACGCTGGTACGCCTTGAACGTGACGTCCGCGCCAACGGGCTGACCAGCCCGCCGGGCGGGAAAAATGCGATGTTTGTCGCATGAGCACATCTCCCAGCTCACGGTTTTGGGTGATCAAGGACGGCGTGCGCGGTGCCTGGGCTGCGACATTGCCGAGACCAATGGCCACGCGACGGTATCTTTTAAGATGAAAGCAGCGCCGGGCCCCTGAGTTGCCTCATGGAAACAGCTGATGTCTAAGGGATCAATATCTCGTGTCTAAGGGATCAATATCTCGGTTTGGGGAGGAATGAGATGGCTGCGCCATTGATTGATCAAGCCATCGAGCACCTCCGAGTTCTGATTGTCCGCGGCGATCTTGAGCCTGGCAGCAGGCTGCCGCCGGAGCAGGATCTGGCCGTCATGCTGGGCTGCTCCCGCGGCACGGCCCGCGAAGCAGTCCGGTCGCTGGTCATGGCACATGTGCTGGACGTCCGCCGCGGTGACGGAACGTACGTAACTAGCCTGCGGCCAGAGCTGTTGCTGGAAGGAATCGCATTCGCCGTTGACCTCATGCGGGACGAGAGCTTGCCGGAACTCTGGGAAGTCCGGATGCTTCTTGAACCACCCGCGACGGCCAAGGCGGCGGAGATCATCAGCGAGGGCCGTCTGACCGAGCTGGCCGAGATCCTGGAAGAGATGCGCCGGTGCGCCGACGATGAGGCCGTGCTGGTCCGCCACGATGCGCGATTCCACGAGCTCGTCGCCGAGGCAGCGGGCAACAGCACAATCGCTTCTCTGCTCGGAAGCATGTCCTCTAGAACCCTGCGCGCCCGGGCTTGGCGTGGCATCCGGGAGGCGGGGGCGGCCGCCGCCACGATCTCTCAGCACGCTGAGATTCTTCGTGCGCTTCAAACACGCGACCCGAAGATGGCCCACGCCGCGGCCGTTCTGCACATCGGTACCAGCCAGGCGTGGTTCCGGCAAAATGTCTATGCCGAGCCGCGGATCCCAGTACCGGACAGGAATGGACTCAAGCCTGGTCGTGCCTAGACCACGGCAACCTGTCCGGTCGGCCAAGGGAGCAACTCCGGCATGCTGGTCGATGGGCGGGCTACCTCCGGTACCGCTACGGCGTTACGCTGCGTCGTAGAAGGTGGCGGGAGGCGCGATGGTTTATCTCGGTGGCCCGCGCAGGCGTCGCGGCCGGGCGGGCACGGGGATCTACCTCCATGACCCTCCGCCTGGTTACCACCCGGAGCGGCCCCGGATTTCATCGAAGCAGCGGCAGCGGCTGCTGCGCCGGGAATGGCTCCTGATGCGCTCGCTCACCGTGGTCCTGGTGCTGGTCGTCCTGGCTCTGGCCGGGCTGTTCGGCCTGTTCATCGCCCTGCACGGCTGACCGGTTCGGGCACGGGTCAAGAGCGGCCCGGGCCTCCGGCGTATCTGACCAGCCGGTAACCCCTCCGCACAGACAAGGGCCCCCGCCCCGGGGTGCCAAGGGAGGGGACGGACATGTCCGATCAGCAACTCGTGCCGATCCCGGCCAGCCGCCGCGAACCCGTTCCGGGTGCGCGCCGGGTGGCCGACGTGCCGCCCGGCGATGAGCTCCGGGTCAGTATCGTCGTGCGCCGCAAGGCCGGCGGCCAGGAGAAAGCACTGCAGGCCGCGGCGGGGAGGCTGCCAGGCTCGCTGAGCGACCGCCGCCGCCAGCTGGCCGAGCAGGCCGGCGCCGACCAGGCCGATCTCGACCGGGTGACGCGGTGGGCGACCGCGGCGGGCATGCGGGTGGTATCGGCCGACCCGGCCACCCGCACGGTCATGCTGACTGCCACGACGGCCCAGGCCAGCGCGGCCTTCGGGGTCTCGCTGGGCCGCTACCAGGCGCGCAGTTTCAGCTACCGGGGCCGTGAGGGCGACGTGCACCTGCCGCCCGAGATCGCCGAGGTGGTGCAGGCCGTGCTCGGGCTGGACAACCGCCCGCAGGCCGGCACCCACCTCAAGCTGGGCTCGCCGCTGGCCCCGGACCAGATCCCGGCTCCGTCCGTCCCGCCGGCGTCGCTGCTCCCGCAGCTCACCGCGGACCAGGCCGCCGCCCCCACCCCGCGGCCGGACCCCAAGCCGATGTGGCCCACGCAGGTCGCGAGCCTGTACGCCTTCCCGGCCGACGCGGACGGCCACGGTGAGACCATCGCCATCATCGAGCTGGGCGGCGGCTTCACCGACGACGAGCTGGCCAGCTACTTCCAGCAGGCCCACGTCCCCGCCCCCACGGTCGAAGCCGTCAGCGTGGGGGCCGGCAGCAACCAGCCCGGCGTGAACAAAGACGCTGACGGCGAGGTCATGCTGGACATCGAGGTGTCGGGGGCGGTGGCGCCTGGCGCCCGGATCGCCGTCTACTTCGGCGGCAACAACGACCGTGACTTCCACGACGCCCTGGTCAACGCCATCCACGACACCGAGCGTTCGCCGTCCGTCGTGTCGATCAGCTGGGGTTCGCCCGAGTCCCGCTGGACCGGCCAGGCCCGCCAGGCCTTTGACGACGCGCTGGTCGACGCGGCCGCGCTCGGCGTCACCGTGCTGGCCGCGGCCGGGGATCACGGCGCGGGCGACCGGGGCGGCGACGGAAAGGCGCACACCGACTACCCGGCCTCGAGCCCCAACATGATCGGCTGCGGCGGGACCACGCTGTTCCTGGCCTCCGACGGCAAGCCGCAGGAGGTGGCCTGGAACGACGGCAACGGCTGGGCCACCGGCGGCGGCATCAGCGACCTCTACGATCCGCCCGCCTGGCAGACCGTCGCCCTGCCCGCCAGCCTGAACGGCACCGGCCGGCCCGGCCGCGGGGTGCCGGACATCGCCGGCAACGCCGACATCGCCTCGGGCTACATGGTCCTGGTCGATGGCCACCTGGGGCCGATCGGCGGCACCAGCGCGGTCGCCCCGCTCTACGCGGGCCTGGTCGCCCGGCTCAACCAGGCCCTCGGCCATCCGGTCAAGGACCTGCTGGCGGCCCTGTACGCGCTGCCCGCGGCGGACCAGGCGGCGGTGTTCCAGGACGTCACCACCGGCAACAACACGGTCCCGGACACCGATGCCTTCGGCCCGGCCGTGACCGGCTACGACGCCAATCCTGGCTGGGACGCCTGCACCGGCCTCGGCAGCATCGACGGCACCGCCCTGCTCCAGCGGCTGCGCGCGCTGAGCGCTGCGCCCGCCGCGGCCGCCACAGCCTGACGGCGGCCACTTCCGGCATTCTTGATATTTCAGATCGTTTTAGGAAACTTCGCGGAGGTGAGACACTGCGGACTGACCAGCCAGTCACAGGGAGGCGCGATGAGCCCGGAGTTCCTCTGGTACATCCCGAACACGGTCGAGCCCGGCCACCGGGGAGACACCACGACCGAGGGCTGGGGGTCGCTCGAGTTCTCCACCGATCAGGCTCGCACGCTGGAGGAACACGGCTGGGGTGGCGCCCTGCTCGGCACCAGCTGGGGCCGGCCGGACACGTTCACGGTCGCGACCGCGATCACGGCCCGGACGACGACGTTCAAGCCGCTGATCGCGGTCCGGCCCGGGTACTGGCAGCCGGCTCACTTCGCCAGCGCGGCCGCCACCCTGGACCAGCTGACCGGGGGCCGGGTGCTGGTCAACATCGTGACCGGGCTCGACGACCTCGCGGCCTACGGCGACGGCAACGCCGACCCGGCCCAGCGCTACGACCGCACCCGCGAGTTCATGCAGCTGGTCCGCGCGCTGTGGACGCGGGACAACGTCACCTTCCGCGGCCAGCACTTCCAGGTCGAGGGCTCGACCCTGTCGCCGCGCCCGTACCGGGCCGCCGAGGGCAGGCACCCCACCCTGTACTTCGGCGGCGCTTCGGAAGCGGCCCAGCGGGTGGCGGCCACCGAAGCGGACGTGCAGTTGTTCTGGGGTGAGCCGCTGGAGGGCGTGGCCCAGCGCATCGACCGGCTCAAGGCCCTCGGCGACGAGCTGGGCCGCGAGCACGCGCCGCTGGAGTTCGGGCTGCGGATCACCACGGTAGTCCGGGACACCACCGAGGAGGCGTGGCGTGACGCCGAGGAGAAGGTGGCCAAGCTGGCCGCGGATTCCGGCGAGATCAAGATCAACCGCTCCGGGCGGGCCGCGGTCGGCCAGCAGCGCCTGATGGACCTGGCCGCCCGGGGCGAGGTGCTGGACTCCTGCCTCTACACCACGCCGAGCAGATATGGCGCCGCCGGTGCCGCCACCACCTGGCTGGTCGGCTCGGCCGAGGACGTGGCCGCGGCGCTGCGCAGGTACCAGGACCTCGGTGTCACCCACTTCGTCCTGTCCGACACCCCGTACCGGCGCGAGATGATCCGCGTCGGCGACCAGCTACTGCCTCGGCTGCGCTGACCGGCTCACCGCGCCCAGGGCGGCCAGCGTGGCCCGCACCGCCTCATCCGGCCGGCCCGCCGATGATGACCGTGCCGCGCTTGCGGCCCCGGCGGGCGAACCGCGGCCCCATATTTTTATCGAAGGTCTTATCCCCGCGTCCGGCCTCCGGCCCGGGTCCGGCTGGGTGGCGGTCCCGTCGCGCGTCCCGGCCGGGCTCGCGTCCGGCTCAGCCGGGTGCCACCGGGCGACCAGCAGCATCTGGCCGAGGTGGCCCGGAAGGAGCCGGCCGTCCCGCCTGGTCCAGTTCGGCCTCGATCGCGCCCGGGGCCCGCATCCGCCAGGCGTCGGTGATCAGCTCGGCCAGCCGGCCGGTGCCCACGTCGGCCAGCCGCAGCATGACCAGCGGCCAGCCGTCGTAGCCGGGGGCGGTGAAGAACAGCCGCGGCTCGCCCAGCAGCAGGGCCTGCTTCTCGGCCTCGTCGCCCACGTAGAGCACGGCGATGTCGGTCCGGATGACCCGGGGCCGCCCCGGCTCGCGCTCCGGGTAGGACCAGACGAACCCCTTGCCGCCGACCCGGAAGTCGAAGCCGTCGCTGTCGATCTCCTCCACCCGCGGCAGGGCCAGCGCGAGGCGGCGCACATCATCCTCGTCAGCCATGGCGCCCTCCTCAGTTGACCTCGCCGGGCGGTTTCTGCACACAGGCTACGGCGGGTCGAACTTTCCGGCTCAGCGAGTCCCGGGCCTTGTGCCCGGGCGAGCGGCCGGTCCTACGGCGAGGTAGCGCCGCGGACAAGTGGGGGGTCCAGGGGGGTCATCCCCCCGGACAGATACAACGCGGCCGGGACCGGCACCGTGGCCTGCTCGGCCCAGCTGACCGGCAGGCCGCCCGCGTCCATGGCGGCCATGATGTTGTGCAGGGTGCCGAACGCGATGAACGTCTTGACCTGCAGCGGGGCCAGGCCGGAGATCTCCCCGGCCCGGGCCCACAGCCGGCCGAACGCCGCCCGCACCGCCTCCAGCACGATCGGGTCCCCGCAAGCGGCGAAGGCCTGCGTCTGGAGCAGCAGCCGCTGCCGGTCGGCCAGCTGGGCCTGGTACTCCCCGCCCATCCGCATCAGCGCGTCCACCCCGGTGGCCTCGCCCGCGGCCGCGGCCATGAGGCTGGTCATGGTGTCGAAGGCCGTGGTCACCACGTCGATGAACAGGGCCCGCTTGCTGCCGAACAGCCGGAACACGTAGGCCTCGCTGATGTCGATGGACCGGGCGATCTGGTCCACCGAGACGCCGTGCAGGCCCGACTCGGCGAACGCGGCCGACGCGGCCGCCCTGATCTGCTCGCGGCGCTCCGCGGCGGTGCCGAGCTTGCGCACGGATCCTCCTCAGGTCGAGGGGACGGCAGGTCCCCAGCCTGAGTACGTGGTCAACGTGAGCCGGGATTGATCCGGTTTGTCAGCACCCGGCCGCAGTGGTCAGCGTTCCGGGGCCGGTGACTCGGCCGGCTCCGGGACCGTGGGCCCCCCGGACGGCTCCGCCAGGCGGCGGTCGGGGCGGGCCAGTACGAAGTAGATCCCGCCGATGAGCAGCAGCAGGATCATCACCACCAGCGTGATCCAGTCGAAGTTGAACAGCGCGCCCCGCGGGCTGCTCAGCCCGGACGGGTACACGATGTTGATCAGCATCAGGGCCAGGTAGGCCGCGGCCAGGATGCTGACCGGCCAGCCCCAGCGGCCCAGCCGGAACGAGCCGGTCGGCTGCCAGCCCCGGGCCCGCGCGATCATCGAGCCGATCACGGTGAGCAGGAACGACAGGTAGATCCCGGACACCCCGAACGAGACCAGCAGGGTCAGCGCGTTGATGCCGGCCGGGAACACGAACCACAGGATGTGCTCGTTGTGGGCCGGGTTGATGTTGACCAGCAGCACGAACAGGGCCGGGATCGCCGCGCTCACCAGCAGCGCGTTGATCGGGGTGCCGAACCGCGCCGACACCTTGCGCACCCAGCCGCTGGCCGGGATGGCGCGGTCACGGGCGTAGGAGTAGGTCAGCCGGGACCCGGCCCCCTGCACCGCGGTGCCGCAGGAGAAGAAGGCCACGCACACCAGGACCAGGAAGACGTCCTGCACCCAGCTCGGCAGCTCGGCCAGGATGGCGGGCACACCGCCGGTGAACGAGACCGCGCCCGCGTACCCCTTGGCCGAGGCCGGGGTGGCCAGCAGCAGCGCGGCGACCAGCACGAACGATGCGATGCCGCCGTAGACCAGGGCCCGGCGCATGGCCCGCGGCACCGTCCGGGACGCGTTCCGGGTCTCCTCGGCCACGTCGCCGGCGGACTCGAAGCCGTAGAAGATGTAGACGTGGGCCAGCACGGCCACCAGGGCCGCCCCGGTCAGCCAGTTGCCGTGGAAGTCCACGCCCAGGGTGTTGGTGGCCGCGTGGGCGGCGCCGTGGGTGGAGAACAGGAAGCCCAGCCCGTGGTGGAAGCCCGCGATGCCCAGGGCGATGGCCACCCCGAACGTGCCGATCGTCTCCACGTAGACGCCGATCCGGGTGACGTGGCCCATCATCCGGGCCCCGACCGCGTTGAGCACGGTCTGCACCGCGATCAGGATCAGCGTGGCGACCAGGATCGTGGGGTGGCTGGCCGCGTTCAGGTTGACGTTGAACACGTTTTTGAGCAGCGGCGCGAAGTAGATGATGAACCCGGTGTCCACGCTGGCCACCGTGACCAGCAGGGCCAGGCCGTAGATCCAGCCCACCCACCAGCCGTAGCCCGGGCCCACCGTGCGCTTGCCGTACTGGTAGAGCGCGCCCGCCAGCGGGAAGCTGCTGCCCAGTTCGCCGAAGACCAGCGCCACCAGCAGCATGAACACGACCACCGGGATCATCAGCCAGAGGTAGGCCGGCCCGGCCGCACCCGCCCCCAGCACGAACAGCGAGTACACGCCGACCATGGGGGACAGGTAGGAGAAGGCGATACTGAAGTTGTCGAACAGCCCGAGGACCCGCTTGAGCTCCTGCTGGTAGCCGAGCTCGTGCAGGACTTCGCCATCCTCGTCCCGCTCCACCGTCTCGCTCATTCCCGACCTCACCTCTGGGTCAAATACGTTAATTAAGACCCCCACGGCACCAGTTGGCAATGGTGGCGGAAGTTGCGAAAGGGGCACGCTAGTGGACGGCTTGATAACGGGCGGCGTGGGCCCCGCTGACGGGCCCGCCGAGCCGGGCGGCGCGGCGGCCGTGCCCGGGCTGACCCGCAGCGACCCGCGCGGCCCGGGCATCATCCGGGAGAAGGCGGCGGACGGCTTCCAGTACCGGGACCCGTCCGGCGCGCTGGTCACCGACCCCGGGACGCTGGGACGGATCCGGGCGCTGGTCATCCCGCCCGCCTGGACGAACGTCTGGATCTCGCCCGACCCGCTCGGCCACATCCAGGCCACCGGCGTGGACAGCCGCGGCCGCACCCAGTACCGCTACCACGATCGGTGGCGCGAGCACCGGGACGCGCAGAAGTTCGAGCACATGCTCCGGTTCGCGGTCGCGCTGCCCGCGCTGCGGGAGGCCACCCTGCGCGACCTGAGCCGCCGGCGGCTGGACCGGGACCGGGTGGTGGCCACCGCGGTACGCCTCATCGACCTGGGCCTGTTCCGTATCGGCGGCGAGCGCTACGCCGAGCTGGATCACCACTACGGCGCCGCCACGCTGGAAAAACGCCATGTAGCCGTGGTCCGCGACGGCGTCCGGTTCGACTACGTCGGTAAGGAGGGCAAGCGGCGCGAGATCACCGTCACCGACGAGGCCATCCGGCCGACCATGCGGGCCCTGGTCCGGGCGGCCAACGGCCTGGACGGCCTGTTCGCCTGGGAGCAGGACGGGACCTGGCACCGGCTGCACTCGCACGACGTCAGCCATTACATCGCCGACCGGGCCCGGGGGCACTACACGGCCAAGGAGTTCCGGACCTGGAACGCCACCGTACTGATGGCCCTGCTGCTGGCCGGCGCCGAGCCCGCGACTTCGGACCGCGGCCGCAAACGGGTCATCACCGCCTGCGTCAAGGGCGTGGCCGGCTGGCTCGGCGACACGCCCACCGTGGCCCGCTCGTCCTACATCGACCCCCGGCTGATCGCCCGCTACGAGTCGGAGGGCACGCTGCCCACAGTCCCCGCCCTGCCCGCCGAGCTGCCCACCGCGGCCGAAGCCGAAGCCGACGTGCACGCCCTGCTCTCCTCGCCGGGGCCGGAGTTACCGGCCGGAGTTACCGGGCCGCCCAGATGCCGCCGTCGACCGGGATGACGGCCCCGGTCACGTAGGCGCCGCCGCGGCCGCTCAGGTAGACGGCGACCCCGGCCATGTCGTCGGGGCGGCCGATCCGGCCCAGCGGGGACTGGGCCGCGATCATGTCGCCGTGCTCGGCCAGGGTGGCCGCCATCATCTTCGACTCGAACGGGCCCGGGGCCACCGCGTTGACCGTGATGTGCCGCGGCCCCAGCTCGTGGGCCAGCACCCGGGTCAGCTGGTGCAGCCCGGCCTTGGTCGAGGAGTAGGCGTAGGTCGGCAGCGGCGGCACCTGCAGGCCGTCGATGCTGCCCACGTTGATGACCCGGGCCGGGTCGTCGGCCGTGCCCGCCGCCTCCAGCAGCGGCAGGAACGCCCGGACCAGGAAGAACGGCGCCTTCAGGTTCAGGTTGACCAGCTTGTCCCAGGCCGACTCCGGGTACTCCGCCAGCGGCGCCCCCCAGGCCGCGCCCGCGTTGTTGACCAGGATGTGCACCCGTGGCTCGGACTGGCCCACCACCTCGGCCAGCCGCAGGCACTCCGCCTCCGAGGACAGGTCGGCGGGCACCGAGACCACCCGCCCGAACGTCGACAGCTCGTCGACGGCCGCCTGCCCGGCCTCGGGCCTGCGTGAGCTGATGTAGACCGACGCGCCCGCCTGCAGCAGCCCGCGCGCCATCATCAGCCCGATGCCGCGGGTCCCGCCGGTGACCACCGCCACCCGTCCGGTGAGATCAAAGAGATCCATCCCGCTATGGTGCCATCGACACCGGCGTGGTCAGTGGTGCGCCGCCCGGTGGGCGGCCAGTACGTCCAGGCCGAAGTCGGACTCTGGGTCGCGCCACACCGAGTGGGCGTGGTTGGCCCCGCGCTGCACGTTGTCGTACTCGATGAGCAGGCCCGGGCCCTGCAGGCGGTAGTAGACCGGCTGGCCCGGGGCCACCGGCCCGGCCCAGGCCAGGTGCACCCCGTCCAGGGTCCGCTCGTCGTCGTAGTCACCCAGCGGGGACAGCGCGTCCGGCACCCGGCCCAGGTAGCAGGCCAGCAGGCGGCGCAGCTGACGGCGCTGGCCGTCGTCCAGCTCGCGGGCGGCCAGGCCCCGCGGCTGCGCGGTCAGGGCCAGCCGCCGGTGGTCGCCCGGGTCGTACCCGCTCGCCTCCTCGTTGGCGTTGTCCGCCCTCAGCAGGGTCTCGACCACGGCCGGGTCGGTGAAGTCGCCGTTCCAGATGTGCCGCAGCCGGATCATCTCGTCCCCGTTGGCCAGCCGGGGGCGGTTGCCGCCCACGATGTCCGATGGGGCCCGCGCGTGCAGGGTGGCGGCGGCCTCGGCGCCCGGGCCGAGCGAGCGCATCAGCTCGCGGGCCAGGTCCTCGGCCCCGGCCAGCGGGCGCAGCGGCTCCGGCCCCAGCAGCGGCGAGGCGGCCGGGTCGGCGCCGAGGAAGCACGGGGTCATGGCCCGGACCTGGCCGTCGACGATCAGGTTGTTGAGCGAGACGTGGTGGCCGCCGAACCGCCAGCCCCACGGTTCCGGGCCGCCCGGTTCGCCGAACACCCGCAGGTAGTACAGCTCCGGGTCGCGTCCCCGCTCGCGCTGCCAGTCGGCCACCCAGCCTTCGGCGTGGTCGAGGATGTTCTCCAGGCCGATGATCGTGGCCACGGTGACGTAGCCGGGCCCGGACAGGCCCGAGGCGACCAGCTGGTGGGCGAGCCGCTGCTGGCCCGCGCTCTGCGCGCCCAGGGTCAGGCCGCCGTGGTCGGTCGGGGTGTAGAACCACCGCTGCCGTTCCGCCTCGGATTCGGCTCCGGCGCCCGGTGCGGGCCGGGTCGCCACCGCCCGCTGGTCCGGGTTCAGCGCGGCCAGCCAGCCGGTCGCGGCGTCGGTCATACGGGTCGCCACTTCGGTCGCGGCGAAGGCTCGATCAGTGCTCAATACGCCCATACCCTCCACCTTTGCCACCCCGGAGTTGCGTGACAAGGGTGGCTCACTAGGTTATGGAGCATGGCGACCCAGACGACTGCCTCCACGGCCGGTTCCTCCACCGGCTCTTCAGCCGGCCCGGATGCGGGCCCGACCATCTTCGTGCTGTTCGGCGCCACTGGCGATCTCGCCAAGCGCATGGTGCTGCCCGCCTTCTACAAGCTGTGGCTGGAACACCTGCTGCCCGAGCAGTGGCTGCTGGTCGGCAACGGCCGTGGCGACGTGGCCCACGAGGACTTCCGGGCCCACTTCCACGACGCCCTCGAGCAGTTCGGGCCCAAGCCCGACCCGGCGCAGTGGCAGGACTTCTCCCCGCGGGTGTTCTTCGCCGGCGGCGGCTTCAACACCGACAACCCCGGCAGCCTGCTGGACGACCTGGCCAAGGCCAAGGAGCGGCTGGGTGGCAGCCCGCAGCTGATCCACTACCTGGCCGTCCCGCCGGTGGCGTTCGGCGAGCTGACCACCGCGCTGGGCCAGCACGGCCTGGCCAAGGACTCCCGGGTGGTGTACGAGAAGCCGTTCGGCACCTCGCAGCAGAACTTCACCGAACTTGACCAGACCGTGCACTCGGTGCTGGACGAGTCGCAGGTCTACCGGATCGATCACTTCCTGGGTAAGGAGGCGACCCAGGACCTGCACGTGCTGCGCTTCGCCAACGGGCTGTTCGCCGCCATGTGGAGCAGCGAGCACATCGAATCCGTGCAGGTCGACGTGCCCGAGACCCTCAACATCGACGACCGGGCCCAGTTCTACGACGCCACCGGCGCGGTGCTGGACATGCTGGTCACCCACCTGTTCCAGGTCGCCGCCGAGGTGGCCATGGAGCCGCCGGCCAGCCTGCACGCCGACGACCTGCAGGCCGCGCGGGAGGAGGTGATCCGCTGCTTCCGGCCCATCGACCCCAAGGAGGTCGTGCTCGGCCAGTACGAGGGCTACCGCGACGTGCCGGGGGTGCAGCCCAACTCGGACCAGAACACGTTCGTGGCCGCGCGGCTGTGGATCGACAACGACCGCTGGCGCGGCGTGCCGTTCTACCTGCGCTCCGGCAAGCGGCTGGCCGAGTCCCAGCAGCGGGTCAGCATCGTGCTGCGGGAGCCCGACGGCCCGCTGGCCGGCAAGGTCGAGGCCGACTGCAACGTGCTGTCGTTCTCGCTGTCCGGCGCCGGTGAGATCGACCTGACCCTGGTGGCCAAGAAGCCCGGACCTGCCCTGATCACCGAGGGCGCCAAGGCCGCGATCCCGCTGGACGGAATGGACGGCGCCGACCCACTGCCGCCCTACGTGCGGCTGATCCACGACGTGATCATCGGCGACCGCTCGCTGTTCACCCGGCCCGACGGCCTGGCCGCGGTCTGGGAGGTGTCGGCGCCGCTGCTGAACACCCCGCCCCCGGTCGCCCCCTACCCGCAGGGATCGTGGGGCCCGGCCCAGGCCAGGGACCTGATCACCCCCGATCACTGGCTGCTGGGCCAGTAACCACCCGGGTCCAGGCCCGATCCTGGCTACGCCCGCCACGTGACCTTCGATATTCATATGGAAGGCTGCGTGGCGGGTGTTCCCGGGTCAGGCCGGGACGCCCTTGGCCTCGGACCACCGCTGGACCACGCTGGTGTCGGAGATGAACCGGACCGGAGCGCCCGGGGCCCAGCGCCGGGCCACCTCCTGCAGGCAGTCGTCGACCAGCCCGGCCACGGCCTGGCCCTGATCGGCGCGGGTGTGCACCAGCAGCTCGTCGTGCAGGCACAGCACGATGCGGGGGCCGGCCCCGGCCCGGGCCCGCACGGTCACCGCCCACATCTTGAACAGCTCGGCGGCCGCCCCCTGGATCAGGGCGTTCCGGCCGTACCGGCCCCGGGCCGCGACCCGGGCCGGGCTGTCGCCGCCGCCGGGGTCGGCCATGGACACCAGCCGGCCCCCGTAGGTGCGCACGTCGCGCCGGTGCTGCCCGGACCGGTCGCCGTCCTCCAGGTAGGCCATGGCCACCGGGTAGGCCTGCTTCAGCCGCCGCAGGGCCTGGGCCCCGTGCCCGGTGGTCTGGCCGTACATGGCGCCGAGGACGGCCACCTTGGCCGTGGGCCGGTCCACCCCGAGCTGGTCCGCCACCGGCGCGTACAGGTCGTCGGCCCGGGTCGCGCCGGCCAGGGCCCGGTCCCCGGACACCGCGGCCAGGACCCGCGGCTCGATCTGGCCCAGGTCGGCCCGGACGAACACGTGCCCGTCGCCGGCCACCACCGCCTGCCGCATGGCCGCGGGCATGTTGTGCAGCCCGCCGGACGCGGTCATCCGGCCCGCGGCCCCGTCCGACCCGGTCCAGGCCCCGCGTAGCCGGTCATCGGGCCCGAGGTGCTGGTCCAGCCAGCCGTAGCCGTAGGTGGTGGCGATCCGCTCGGCCTTGCGCCACTCCAGCAGCGCCGCGACCAGCGGATGGGCCTCGCGCAGGGCCTTCAGCCGCCAGGCCCGGGTGTCCGGCACGTCCACCCCAATCGCGGCCAGCAGCGTCTTGACCTGGGCCGGGCTGCGCAGGTCGGCGGTGACCCCCTCGGGCGCGTGCCGCAGCACCAGGGCGTCGCGGGCCCGCCGGTTCCGGGCCGCCTCGGCCTCGTCCCGGGGCCGGGGCCCGATGAACCCGGCCAGCACCTGCTCGGCCGCGGCCCGGCTCATGGGCAGGCCGTCGGCGGACAGCTCCGCGCACAGCAGCTCGGCCGCGGACTCCGAGTGCGCGGTGGCCGGGGCCATGGGCCGGCCGTCCAGCCCGGCCAGCGCGTCGCGCTGGAGCACGGCCGCGGCCCGGGCCAGCCCGGCCCACCGGGCCACCCGCTCCGGGCCGGCCCGCCAGTCCCCGTCGGCCCACTCGGGGCGGATGTGCCCGCTGGGGCCGATCGGCTCGCCCGGGTCGCCGCCGTCGCCCTGGGCGAACAGGTCCGGCGGCCCGCTGGCCGGCAGCGTAGCCAGCTCACGGGGGTGCAGCCGGGCCCAGGCCAGGGCCGGGCCCGCCTGCCAGCCGCCGAACAGCAACCGGTGCACGGCCGCGATGTCCCAGCAGGTGGCGACCCGGGCCTGCCCGGCGGTCAGGATGGCGGCCGTTTCACCCGACCAGACCACCCAGCGGGGCCGCAGCTCCTGGTCGATCCGGGCCACGGTGGCGGCCAGGTCCGGGCCGTCCGCTCCCGGCTGGAGGGCCCAGGCTCCGGCCGTGGTGGCCAGCCCGAGCGCGACCCCGGGCGCCACGGCCAGGCCGACCAGCTCCCCGCGGCCCACCCCGGCCCGGCGCAGCCTGGTCACCACGTCCACGCCGGTCTCCTGCACCCTCCCAGCCTGTCATGCGGCACCGACGTTCCCTCACCTCCCGCCGGTTACCTTTCGTGCCCTGGCCATCCCGATCGGCCAGCCCAATCGGCCAGCCCAAATGGCCAGCACCGATCGATTCGGGTCACCGCTAGTGACGTTGGTCCCTGGCTGCCAGGTCAGATCGGATGCCAACCTCTGAGAATGTTCGTCGCCCACGACGTTCTGCTGGACGTCTCCTTCGGCGTGGCGCGGCTCCGCCTGGTCACCTTGACCAGCGGCCGCGCCCTCGTCGAGGCGTCGCGGGCGGCGTTCGCGCAGGGCCTGGCCAGCGGGCACGGTCCGGGGTCCGGGGCCGGGCTGGCCCGGGTCAGGCTCCTGCCCCCGGTCGAACGCCGGGACAGCGTGACCATCGGCCTGCGCTGGGAGACCAGCGGGGCGATCGCGGGCCTGTTCCCGGTCCTGGACGCCGACATCACGCTGGCCGCCGCGGGCGAGCACTCCACCACCCTGACCCTGTCCGGGGTCTACCGGTCCCCGTGCGGCCAGCCCAGCCCGGCCCTGCTGGCCGCCCCGGTCCTGCACGGCGGGGCCGGCCCGGCCCCGCTCCCGCCCGGGCCCCCCGACCCGGCCGCGGTGGCCGACGTCGCCGTCCGCGCCCTCCTGCGCACCGCCGCCGCCCACCTCACCGGCTCAGTCACCTGAACCGGCTCCGTCACCGGATCACCGGCCCGCCGGCCGGCCGGGATCATCTCCGGCCGCCCGCGCGTACCAGGTGCCCTCCTTGCCGCCCAGGTCGGCCGGGTCAGCCGGCCCGGCCGACGTGAAGCCGGACTTGATCAGCACCCGCTGGGACGCGATGTTGCCGTGGGACACGGCCGCCCGCAGCGTGTGCAGCCCGTGCCGTGACCCGGCCAGCTGGCACAGTTCCCGCACGGTCGCGGTGGCCAGGCCCCGTCCGGCCGCGTGCTGGGCGACCCGGTAACCGAGTTCGGCCACCCCGTCGGCGCCGGGGCGGTCCAGGAACAGGTTGAACCGGCCCAGGACCTCACCGTCCGGGCCGGCCAGCACGTAGTAGGCGCCCCGGCCCGCTTCCTGGTCGGCCAGCAGGGCCGCGAACCGTTCCGGGAACCGGGCGAAGAACTCATCGCCCCGGTCGGACACCGACGCCGCGAACCATTCCCGGTTGGCCCGCTCGAAGGCCAGCACCGCCTCGGCGTGATCGGCCCGGAGCCGCTGCAGTTCAGCCACGAAAAAAGTCTGGCCCGGATGGGTCGCGCCTGTCGATCTGTTTGTTGCCTGTTCGTGTAGGGGTTGAGAGGCCGGACCGGAGCCGGCCGCCGCCGAAGGAGCGCACCGATGAAGCAGTACCTGCTCAGCATGTACCAGCCCGAGGGCCCCATCCCGCCGCCCGAGGTGCTGGGGCCGGTCATGGAGAAGCTCGGGGTGGTGCGGCGTGAGCTTCAGGACCAGAACGCCTGGGTGTTCGGCCAGGGGCTGCACGCCCCCGAGACCGCCACCGTGCTGCGGGCCCAGGGCGACGACGTGATCGTGACCGACGGGCCGTTCGCCGAGGGCAAGGAGTACCTGGGCGGGGTCACGATCATCAAGGCGCCCGACCTGGACGCCGCGCTGGCCTGGGCGGGCCGCTACGCGGAGATCACCGGCCTGCCCATCGAGGTCCGGCCGTTCCAGGGGGAAACGGCGGAGTGACCACCGCCGCCGGGGCCGGGGCCGCCGCCGGGGCGGCCCGCGTCGAGGCCGTGTTCCGGGCCGAGTACGGCCGCGCGGTCGCCGTGCTGACCGGGGTGTTCGGCGACATCGACGTGGCCGAGGAAGCGGTACAGGAGGCGTTCGCCACCGCGGTCCAGCGCTGGCCCGCCGACGGGCTGCCGCCCAGCCCGGCGGGCTGGATCATCACCACGGCCCGCAACCGGGCCATCGACCGCCTGCGCCGGGAGTCGTCGCGGGACGACCGCCAGGCGCAGGCGGCCCAGCTCCAGGCCACCCGGGCCGCGGCGGCGGCCGGGCTGGCCGAGTCAGATCAGGAGGGCCCGGTGCGCGACGACAGGCTGCGGCTGATCTTCACCTGCTGCCACCCGGCCCTGGCCCCCACGGCCCAGGTGGCGCTGACCCTGCGCCTGCTCGGCGGCCTGTCCACCGAGCAGATCGCCCGCGCGTTCCTGGTCCCGGAGGCGACCATGGCCCAGCGGCTGGTCCGGGCCAAGGCCAAGATCCGGGACGCGCGCATCCCGTACCGGATCCCGCGCGACGCCGACCTGCCGGACCGCCGGCGGGCGGTGCTGGCCGTGGTGTACCTGATCTTCAACGAGGGCTACCTGGCCAGCGCGGGCGACGCGCTGACCCGGGCCGGGCTGTGCGCCGAAGCCATCCGGCTCGGGCGCCTGCTGGCCGAACTGATGCCGGACGAGCCCGAGGTTCTCGGGCTGCTGGCGCTGATGCTGCTCACCGAGGCCCGCCGTCCGGCCCGCACCGCCGCCGACGGGGCGCTGATTCCCCTGGACGAGCAGGATCGTGGCCGCTGGGACCGTGACCAGATCGCCGAAGGCCAGGCGCTGGTGCGCCGCTGCCTGCGGCGTGACCAGCCGGGGCCGTACCAGCTCCAGGCCGCGATCAGCGCCGTGCACAGCGATGCCGCCACCGCCGCCGCGACCGCCTGGGACCAGATCCTGGCCCTGTACGACCAGTTGCTGGCCTGCGCGCCGAGCCCGGTAGTGGCGCTGCACCGGGCGGTCGCGGTGGCCGAGGTGGACGGGCCCGGCCCGGCGCTGGCCCTGGTCGATCAGCTGGACCTGGACCGGTATCACGTGTTCCACGCCGTCCGGGCCGACCTGCTGCGGCGGCTGGGCCGGCCCGGAGAGGCCGACCAGGCCTACCGGGCGGCCATGGCCGGCACCGGGAACCGGGCCGAGCGCGAGTTCCTGGACCGCCGCCGCCGCGGCCTATGACCCGGTGGGGACCCGGACCGAGCGGGCCCAGCCCGGGGCGTCGGGGGCGTGGTCGCCGAGCAGGGCGATGAGCACCCGCATGCCCTTGGGCGGTCCGGCCGGCCAGGGGGTGAACCCGTCGGTCAGCACCACCGTGATCGACGGGCGGGGCCGCAGGGCCGCGGCCGCGCCGATGCCCGCCCCCATGTCGGTGCCCCCGCCGCCGACCAGCTCGACCTGCCGGGCCGACGTCACCCGCTGGGCCGCCCCGACCGCGGTGTCGCAGGCCAGCACGCGCAGCTGGCGGCTCACGCCCAGCGAGCGCAGCAGCCCCTCCACCTCGGCCAGGACCATGGCCAGCAGCTCCTCGGTCATGCTGCCGGAGGTGTCGCAGACCACGGCCACGTCCGGGACCGGGCGGCGCAGCGCGGGCAGGACCACGTCGCCGACGGCGGCGGCCCGCCGGGACGGGCGGCGGTAGGAGTAGTCGGCCGCCCCGGCCCGGTCGGCCACGGCCCGGCGCAGCTCCGCGGCCAGCAGGGTGCGCCAGTTGACCACCGGGGACAGGGTCTGCCGGGCCCACCGGGCCAGCCCGGCGGGCACGGTCCCGGCCTCGCGGCCGTGGCGCAGGATCTCGGTCGCGACCTGGCGGCGCAGCAGGTCGCTCTGCCAGCCGGGCAGGCCTTCCGGCCCGTCGTCTCCCGGCGGGGACTCGGAGTCGCCGGGCCGGGGCTGGCCGTCGGCCCCGCTGCCGCAGTCGCCGTCGCTGTCGTGGTCCGGGGCCGGGTGGAAGTACTGCTCGGCCAGGCCCCCGGGATCGGCGCCCAGGTGGTGCGGCAGCACCGGGTCGCCGGGCAGGTCCAGGCCGGCCGGGATCAGGTCGTCGTTGATCTCCGCGTCGGCGGCCCGGGTCCAGGCCGGGGCGTCCTCGGGCCGGATGCCCAGGGCCCGGGCCCGGCCGGCGTGCTCGCGCAGCAGGTGACAGACGTGGTGCACGAGCACGCTGCCGAACTGGGCCGCGGTCCACTGGGCGGCCAGGTCCGGGTCGGCCCGCAGCCGCCAGTGCTCGTCCACCGCCACCGACGCCGACCCCGGCGCCGCCGTCACCTGGGTGGCGAAGACGCCGGTGGCCAGGTAGGGGAACCGGGCCGCCGCCCACAGCCGGGCCCCGGCCAGCCCGGGTATGGGGCCGCCCGCGGGGCTGGTCATGACGAGAGCAGTCCGGCGTCGCGCAGGACCGGGGCGAACAACCGGATCTCCGGCGGCAGCGTGGCTCCGGGTGGGCGGTGCCGGGCCAGCACCCGGGCCGCGGCCGCGGCCACGTCCGGGGTCCGGGTGGCCGCGGCCCCCAGCACCCGCCAGCCCGCGGCCCAGCGTTCCGGCGTGAGGTCGGCGGCCACGGCCGAGGTGACCGCGGCCAGCGCCGCGTAGGCCCGGTCGGCCCGCTCGGGCAGGGTGAACGCGGCCGGGTCGGCCAGCACCTCTTCCGGGTCGGGCAGGTCCATCTCGGCCAGCCAGGTCAGGAACTCCGCGCCCGCGCCGTCGCCGACGCAGCCCCGGACCAGCGCCGACCGGGTCTGGCCGCCGGCCCCGGCCGCGCCGGCCGCGGCCCACAGCCGGGCCGTCATCTCCCAGGTGCGGGGGCTGGGCCAGCCCCGCCCGGCTGAGGCCGGGTCGGCCGGCGGCGCGCAGGCCAGCGCGGGCCGCACCCGCAGGAACGCGGCGACCAGGCCCCGGGCCATGATCTCCTCGGCGCCGGCGTCCCCGGCCAGCTCCGGCACCCGCGGCGGGGCCCAGCCGCCGGCCAGCCCCTCGGCCACCACCCGGGGGTTGATCTCCCAGGTCAGGTGGCAGAGCCGGTTGGCCAGGGGCGCCGACAGGTCCCAGCCGTCGGCGGCCTGCTCGGGCGGGTTGGCCGCCGCCACCACGGCCACCTCGGCGGGCAGTTCCAGGTCGCCCACCACCCGTTCCAGCACCACCCGCAGCAGCGCGGCCTGCACCGCGGGCGGCGCCGTGCTCAGCTCGTCCAGGAACAGCAGGCCGCGGCCTTCGGCGGCCAGGCGCTGGGCCCAGGCCGGGGGCGCGAACCTGACCCCCTGGCCCACCACCACCGGCAGGCCCGCGAAGTCGGACGGCTCCCGGATCGAGGCGATCACGGTCTCGCAGGGCAGGCCGGCCGCGGCGGCCAGGGCCCGGATGGCCGAGGTCTTCCCGGTGCCGGGCGCGCCCCACAGCAGCACCGGCACCTGGGCCGCCACCGCCACCGTCAGCGCGGCCACGGTGGGATCGGCGTCGACCGCGCCGGCCGCGGTGGTGACCGTGCCCGGCTCCTCGTCCACGCTCAAGTGGTGTCTCCCTCGTCGGTTATCTCCCAGTGTGGGGGGTCGTCGCCGGTGGCCCGCACGGTGAGCCGCACCGGCTCCCGGCCCGGGGCGGCCACGGCCAGCACGGTGGCCTCGGGGTAGGCGGCCTGCTCGACCGCGACGACCAGGTGCCGGCGGCCCGGGCCGGCCAGGGCCAGCCCCGGCGCCCACACCGTGGCCAGCCAGGTCACCGGCAGGGCCGCGTGCAGGCGCGGGCCCGCGCCCGAGCGCACCAGCTCCAGTTCCGCTCCGCCGCCCGGCCACCCGCCGGCGTCCTCGCCGGGCAGGCTGACGTCGACCAGGTCCGGGTCCACCCCCAGCCAGGCTTCGGCGACCAGGGCCAGCCGCCCGGTCAGCGCGACCTCCAGCTCGGGCCGGTGGTCCGGCACCTCGGCCACCCGGGAGCCGCCGGGGCCGAAGCTGGCCGCGACCGTGCCCGACAACGCCAGGTGGAACGCGGGCCCCAGGGCCAGCAGGGTCAGCAGCTCCAGGCGTTCGGTCCGCAGCCGCTCCAGCTCCGGCGACGGGCCCGGACCGCCGATGCCGCCGATGCCGCCCAGGGCGCCGGCCCGGATCATCGGCCGGCTGCCGACCCGGCCCCCGGCCAGCGCGGGCCCGGCGCTGCCCACCACCCGGCCCCCCGGCCGCCGCCTGGTGTACCGGCCGCCCAGCCGGTTCTCGCGGAAGTCCCGCACGTCGTCCCAGCTGACCCCGACGTCGTCGTCCGGGGCCCGGGGCCCTATCGCGAGCACGCTCAGGTCGGCCGAATGCCGGTGCCAGGCTTCGGCCACCTCCTGGCAGCCGGTCTTCTCCCCGCCCAGCGCGGCCAGCACCGCCTCGGCCTCGGGGTCGCCGTGCGCGGGCAGGCTGAGCTGCCCGTCCGCCCAGCGCACCGGGTGGGTGCCGTCCCCGCACGGCACCCAGGTCTCGGCGGCGGGCAGCGCCCGCCACCAGTCCGGCCCGGTCACGGCGCGGCCCACCAGTGCAGCGGCACGTCGGCCCGGACCTGGCTGGTCAGCGTGCTGGCCAGCAGGGTGATCCGGGCGGTGTCCCGGCCCAGTGGCGGCAGCACCTGCAGCGAGCCGGTGATCTCGCCGGGCACGTCGCTGCCCCAGGACCCGGGCACGGCCACGTGCCACTGGCCGGTGTCGTCGCGCAGCCAGCAGCAGAAACGCGGGTGGGAGAGGGGCCCGACGTCGGCGACCAGCCGGTCCGAGCGCTCCCGGCCCACCACCACGTGCAGCCAGGTCTGGTTGCCGCGGGTGTGCAGACCGGTCACGGCGACCTGGGCGCCGTCCACGTCGGGCAGGACCAGACCGGTGCTGGCCGTGCCGTCGCGGGTCGCGGGCCGGTGCCGCCGGCCGGACCAGGCCAGCACGCTGAGCCAGGGGGCGGGCAGGTCGGCGCGGGGGGTGGCGGTCAGGTCGTGGCCTTCGATGTCCATCCGCTCGCAGATCGTGGCCAGGTACCCGGGCACCGGGCTGAACGGGGACAGGGCCCCGGCCGCCTCCAGGCCGGCCACCACGTCCCCGAGGCCGCGGGCCCGCTCCCAGGCATCGCCGGGCCACCCGGCCGAGTTGACCAGGATCTGCTGGGCCATGTGCTCCAGCAGCTGCTCGCCGGGCGGGCGGTCCTGGGGCCGGGTGCTCACGTTCGCGGGCGGGGCCGGGGCGGTCAGGTCGATCCGGGCCCGGGGGGCGGCGTCGCCGATGGTCAGCTCCAGCCACCGGGTCCCGGCGGGCGGGGCCGGTTCGATGACCAGGCGGCCCTCCCAGTGGGTGCCGTTCCCGCCGCCGTAGAAGTTCACCTGGTACTCGGTGCCCCGGTCGTCGGTCGCGGTGATCTTCATGAACGGTTCCGGGAAGCCGGCCAACCCCGGCCCGCCCGCGATGGCCGGGCGCATCGGGGCGATGGCCAGCGCCTGCGCTCGTTCCGCGGTCACCAGCAGCGACAGTACGTACAGCTCGCCGGCCACGAACTCGTCCCGGAACGGCAGCATCCGCCCCACGGAATACACGCGCCACGGCGCGGCCGGCCCCGGAGCCAGGTCCGGGGCCGGGCCGGCGGTCGCGGCCGGGGCCGCCGCCGGGACCATCCGGGTCCTGGCCGGCCGCAGCAGCGGGCCCGCGGTCTGCGGGTGCAGCTGGTGCCGGACGGCCAGCGCGGCCTGGAACTGGAGCAGGATCTCGTCGGCCCGGTCGGCGTCCAGCGCGCCCACCGCGGTCAGCGCGGCCGCCACCCCGCTCAGCCGGGCGATGCAGTCGGTGAACACGGCCCGCGCGTTGGGCGCCGTGCCGAAATCGGGCAGCGTCCGGGAGCGCCGCAGCCCCGCCTCGGCGGCCAGGCGCAGATGCCGTTCCGCGCGTTCGCCGTTCACCCGTCTACGGTCTCACCCCGGCCGGCCCACAGCGAATCGGCGACCCCCGGCGAAAGGTCCGGAAAGTGCGGGGCCGGGCGGGCGAGGATGAGATTCGCCTGCCCGGCCCTCCGGCCACCGGCAGAACTATGACGTGGTGCACGGGCCCGCTGGTTCCCCCGCGCGCATCATTTTTCTGAGTTTTCGCTGGCTGAAGGGCCGGCCGCCGGGGTTGCCGGGTCGGGCCCGCCGGGCCAGTGGCCGGGCAGCGGCAACTCCAGTTCCTCCAGCCACGGCGGCGGCGGCCGGCGCCGGCCGTCCGCGTCCCAGGGGGAGGACGGATGACCCGGCGGCAGCCGCTCGAGGTGCGCCCGCATGTCGGTGTCGGAGGCCATCGCTCACTCCCCGTGATCGTCGCTCAGAGTCATCACACGATATTGAAGGTCGCGGACGGCGGCGGCGGGTTCGGCCGGCCTGCCCGCCCCCGCGGGTGCCCGCCGGCTGCCGACGCCGGATTCGCGGCCGACCGGAGCGACCGGGGCCCCTCGGGTGTCGGGCCCCGGTCGCTCGTCTGGCCGGCCGCCAATTCAGCGGTACTGCTCAGCGCCGCCCGCGTGCGTGGTTAGGTCACGCCTGGGCGGTGGCCGCCTGGCTGCCCGGCGAGCCCGCCCGGGCCGCCCCCGACGACCAGCAGCGCACGATGTCCCGCATGGACAGCAGGCCGGCCACCTCGGACCCGTCCACCACGACCAGGTGCCGGAAGCCGCCGCGGACCATGGCCGCCGCGGCCTCCTCCAGCGTCCAGCCCGGGGCCGCGAACACCAGGTCCGACGTGTAGTGCTGGCTGACCAGCTCGGTGTCGGGGTCCTGCCCGGCCCCCACCGAGTCGAGCAGGTCGCGTTCGGTCAGGATCGCGATCCCTTCGTCGTCGGGGTCGATCACCACGGCCGCGCCGACGTGCCGCTCGGACATCTTGCGCGCGGCCTCGCGCAGGGTGTGGGCCGGCCCGATGGTCAGGACGAGGCTGGACATGCCGTCTCGTACGTTCATGCGTGGTCACCATCCAGGTATCGGCAGCGGGGAAGGGCGAGACTTTGTGAACTTGTGATCGCCGTTCCTACCAGCATGGGTGAAAAGCGGGCCTGGGACAAGAGGGCGGCCCGGGGCATCGGCGGCTGGCCCACTATGTGTCGTTTGCCCAGCTCAGGGCGGCCTTACGGTGTTTTCCTACGGGGCTTTGACGCGGGCCAGGACTTCTTCGTGCAGCAGCCCGTTGGTGCAGACGACGCTGCCGCCGTCCGGCGTGCGGGCCCCGTCGATGTCGGTGAACCGCCCGCCCGCTTCTTCCACGATGACCTGCAGCGCGGCAATGTCCCAGAGCGACACGTCGGGTTCGGCCGACACGTCGACCGCGCCCTCGGCCACCAGCACGTGCGACCAGAAGTCGCCGTAGGCCCGGCTCCGCCACACCGACTGGGTCAGGCCCAGGAAACCCTCGATCCGGCCCCGCTCGGCCCAGCCGCCCAGGCTGGAGTAGGACAGCGAGGCGTCGCCGAGCTGGCTGACCCCGGACACCGTGCACCGGGTGGCCTTGGTCAGGCTGCGCCCGGTCCAGGCCCCGCCGCCGGTGGCCGCCCACCAGCGCCGGCCCAGCGCGGGCGCGGACACCACGCCCACGGTGACCTCGTCCCCGTCCATCAGCCCGATCAGCGTGGCCCACACCGGGACGCCGCGGACGAAGTTCTTGGTCCCGTCGATGGGATCGATGACCCAGCAGCGCGGGCCGTGCCCGGCCCGGCCGAACTCCTCGCCCAGCACCGCGTCGCGGGGCCGGGACCGGCGCAGCACGTTGCGCAGGGAGTCCTCGGCCGCGCGGTCGGCATCGGTGACCGGGGTCAGATCGGGCTTGGTCTCGACCTCGAGATTCAGCGCCCGGAAGCGCCGGGTGGTGATGTCGTCGGCCGCGTCGGCGAGGACGTGCGCGAATCGCAGGTCGTCGTCATAACGGGGCACGCGCAGAACGCTACCGCTTCGGCGACTCCGGTGACCAGGCGAGCGCCGGCGCGGCGCAGGGGGCACACTGAGGTGATGGGCGATCTCAGCCTGGGAAGAGCGGGGGACGCGGCCAGCCGGGTGGCGGCCCGGCTGGACCTGGACGAGCAGTGCCGGCCGTTCGTTCGGGACGGCCGGATCGTGGCCATGCCGGCCCGCCCGGCCCGGCGCCGGCTGCTGCTGGACTGCGTGGCCCAGGCCTTCGAACCCGGCCTGCGCTACCCGGAGGCCGTGGTCGACGACGTGCTGAGACAGCTGTGCGAGGACCACGCCGTGCTCCGCCGCTACCTGGTCGACGAGGGCTTCCTGTCCCGCCAGGCCGGCCTCTACTGGCGCAGCGGCGGCACCGTCGACCTGTGTTAGCCCGGGGGTAAGCCCCCCAAACCCCCCAACGCGGGCTGCGCCCGCGTAGCCCAAGGGGCACCCGACTGGCCCCGGGGCAAGCCCCCGCACCCCCAACCTCACAGGCCACTCCCACCTCAGGCGCCACTCGGGCCTTAGGAGCTGTCGGCGGTGTCGCGGCTGGCGAGGAGCCGCCGCAGTGAGTCCAGCCGGGCCTCGGCCCCGTGTTCGGCGGCCCAGGCGTCCAGGCCGCAGTCCGGGCCGAGATGATCGTCGCCGGGCGGGCAGCCCGCCGTTCCCTCGGCCAGGTCGGGGAAGGCCTCCAGCAGTCGCTGCGGCGTGACATGGCCCAGGCCGAAGCCGCGCACGCCCGGGGTGTCGATGATCCAGCCGCCGTCCGGCAGCGGCAGCGCCACCGCCGACGAGGACGTGTGCCGGCCGCGCCCGGTCACCGGGTTGACCGAGCCGGTCACCCGGTCGGCGTCCGGCACCAGCGCGTTGACCAGCGTGGACTTGCCCACCCCGGACTGCCCGATGAGCACGCTGATGTGGCCGTCCAGCGCCGCCCGCAGCCCGGCCAGCTGGTCGTCGTCCAGCGGCTGCCGGGTCACGTGGTAGGGCAGCCCGAGCGGACCGTAGACGGCCAGCACCTCGTCCGGCGGGGCCAGGTCGGCCTTGGTCAGGGCCAGCATCGGGCTGATCCCGGCGTCGTAGGCGGCGACCAGGCAGCGGTCCACGAACCGCAGCCGGGGCGGCGGCTGGGCCAGCGCGCACACGATCACCAGGTGCTCGGCATTGGCCACGATGACCCGCTCGACGGGGTCCGTGTCGTCGGCCGAACGCCGCAGGGCCGAGGTCCGCGGCTGGATGCGCACGATCCGGGCCAGCGTGCCCGGCTCCCCGGACACGTCGCCGGCCAGCACCACCCGGTCCCCGACCGCGACGCTGCGCCGCCCCAGCTCGCGGGCTTTCATGGCGGTGATCGTCCGGCCGTCGGTCAGGCACCCGTACCGGCCACGGTCGATGCTGGTCACGAAGCCTACCGGCGCGCCGGCGTGGGCCGGGCGGCGGCGTGTCCGCGGCCTCGTGCCCTTGCCCGGGCGGACCCGGACGTCGTCCTCGTCGAGGTCGGCGCGGGAGCGTGGGCTCAGCGCTCTGGCTCCCGTCGTGCCGTGTCGCATCGCATACCGTGACTGTAGCGGTTTGCGCGATGGCCGCCGGGGTGGCAAGCCTGGCGTCGGGGCGGCGCGGCCGGATCCGGTTCACGTGACGGCTACGGGGCGGTCGGCTCTGGTTCCGGGTTTGGCCCATCGCCATTGCGGTAATGAAACGGCGCATTACCGCCAATTCTGGTGACGGCTTACCTATCGGGATATGGGGCATGTGCGGCCGATTTGTCTCTGCGCGCGAGCGGCAGGCGCTCATTGACGAGTTCAGCGTGGAACGCGACGAGGTGACCAGCGAACTCGCGCTGGACTGGAACGTGGCCCCGACCGACAGCATCTACGCGGTGTTGACCCGGACCCCCCGCGACCAGCGCGACGGCCCGCTCGCCCGGGAACTGCACACCGTGCGCTGGGGCCTGATCCCGTCCTGGGCCAAGGACCCATTCAAGGGTGGGCGTGAGGGGAAAAGTACTGTCGGCCGTCTCATCAACGCGCGGGCCGAGACGGTCACAGCCAAGCCGTCGTTCCGCAGCGCCTTCGCCCGCCGCCGCTGCCTGATCCCGGCCGACGGCTACTACGAGTGGCGCACCGTGGCCAGCCCCGACGGCGGCAAGCCCCGCAAGCAGCCCTACTTCATCCACCGGGCCGACGGCACCGGCATGGCCTTCGCGGGCCTGTACGAGCTGTGGCGGGACCAGAGCCTGCCGTCCGACCACCCCAAGGCCTGGCTGTGGACCGCGACCATCATCACCACCACCGCCACCGACGAGGTGGGCTGGGTGCACGACCGGATGCCCATGGTGATCAGCCCGGACCGCTGGGCCGAATGGCTGGATCCGGCCCCGGCCGACGCCGACCGGCTTCTGCACGCGATGGCGCCGGCCTCGGCCGACGCGCTGGAGACCCGTCCGGTGTCGACCGCCGTCAACTCGGTGCGCAACGACGGGCCGGACCTCATTGCTCCCGTGACTGAAGAGGTTGAGCTCGGGAACGCATGACAGCCCGGCCTTGAGCGGGCGGACAGGAGACGGATGCTGCCGTGGACACCGTAGTCACACGTAAGCGCCTGCAGGAGATGCTCGACGGCCTGGACCGGTCGATCGCCGTGCTCGAGGGGGAGGCCCCGGGCAACGGCCAGGCCGACTCGCTCGACTTCGACCCGGCCGACGCGGGCGCCAACCTGTCCGAGACCGACCGGACCGAGGCGGTCCTGCATTCGGCCCAGCAGCAGCGCGGCAACGTCCTGGCCGCCCTCAGCCGGATGACCGAAGGCACCTATGGCCTCTGCGTCGACTGCGGTAAACCAGTCCCCGACGGCCGCCTGGAAGCCCGCCCCGACGCCTCCCGCTGCGTCGCCTGCCAAGCCAAACACGACCGCCGCCAACGCTGACCCCGATCGCCCTCCCGGTGGCCCGGGGAGTCACTTGCGCCCCAGGGGCAGCGGTTAGTGGCGGCGCGGTCGTTTGCGGGCGGAGACGACCAGCTGGACACCGACCGACTCGTCGGGCCGGATGGCCAGTTCGGCTTCGACCAGGCGGTGGAGGCCTTTCGGGTCGCGCCGGAGGACGTGGGCCACGGTCGACGGGGAGAACACGGTCCGGGGGCGGATCCACATGACGCTCAGGCCCGCTTCTTCGAACAATTCCCGGACCTGCTCGGCGCCGAAGCAGCGGGTGATGGTGCCGTCGGGCCAGGGGACGAGTACCACCTCCGCGTGCGGCAGGTCGGTCAGCTCGGCCCAGTGCCGCTGCTCGGCCAGCATGGCCATGCCCAGCACCAGCGAGTCGACGCAGGCCAGCACCTGGCCGCCCGGCCGGAGCACGCGGGCGATGTCGGCGATCAGGTGCTCGGCGGCCAGCTGCATGGACAGGGTGCGGTCCTCGGCCATCACGCCGTCCACGCAGCCGTCGGCCAGGAACGACAGGGCCGCCAGGTCGGAGGAGACCCAGACGACCCGGCCGGGGTGGGTGCCGCCGGGGGACGGCGGCGGGTCGGGCGCGTCGCCGTTCAGGGCCGGGGGAACCAGGCCCGCGGGCACGCCGTCCATATGCTCGATGGGCCGGTGCAGGGGCCCGGCCACCCGCAGCACGGTATGGCCGGCCGTGGACGCGATCTGAGCAGTCCGCGCTCGCGGTCCCGAGATGTCGACCAGCAGGCGCCTCGCCGGTGGCAGCCAGGACGCGAGCTGCGCCTCGGCTACCGCCCGGTGAAAGCGCCAGTAGGGCGACAGTGACCCAGGATCGCCAACGGCCGTGGCGCTGGCCGTAGGCCTCACCGTGACTCCTGCCGTGGCTGCGGCCACCTCTTTCTGCCGCATGGATGCGAAGGGTATGTTCCCCGCCGCGGTCGGGTTCACCCCCGTCCGGACCGGAATGAGGACCGGAAATGAGGGTCCGGAACGATCAGCCGGAATGAGGCGGCCAGCCGCCGTGTTCCAGTGCACATGCCAGTTGCATGCGGCGAACGTCCGGCGGCTTCCGCCGGCCTCAGCCTTGGCGCCCAGACCGCCCCGGGTACCCCGGTGGCGTCGCGGCCGGGCAATACTGTCAACCTCGGCGGCATGCCCCAGCCCTCTCGCGATGTATCCTCCCGGCCATATGGTTTTCACAGGCCGGCCATGCTGGATACTGAGGAGGTGGGTCCCGTCCCGGAGACACTAGAGCAGCGTGACCAACGGTTCGAACAGGACGTTCTGCCGTTCCTGGATCAGCTGTATTCCGCCGGGCTCCGGATGACCCGCAACCCGGCCGATGCCGAGGACCTGGTTCAGGAGACCTTCGCCAAGGCGTACGCGTCCTTCCACCAGTTCCAGCCGGGCACCAACCTGAAGGCCTGGCTGTTCCGCATCCTGACCAACACCTTCATCAACACCTACCGGAAGCGGCAGCGCGAGCCGCAGCGCTCCGGGGCGGAAGAGGTGGAGGACTGGCAGCTCGCCCGGGCGGCCTCGCACACCTCCAGCGGCCTGAAGTCCGCCGAGGCCGAGGCGCTGGAAGGGCTGCCCGACTCCGACATCAAGCGGGCCCTGCAGGCCCTGCCCGAGGATTTCCGCATCGCGGTCTACCTGGCGGACGTGGAAGGTTTCGCGTACAAGGAGATCGCCGACATCATGGGAACACCGATCGGCACGGTGATGTCCCGGTTGCACCGGGGACGCCGGCAGTTGCGGGACATGCTGGAGGACTACGCCTCCGATCGTGGCCTCGTCCGGTCTGGGTCTGGATCCGCCAGCAATGGTGCGGCGGAGGGTGAGTCCGGGGAGGAAGCCCGATGAGCTGCGGTAAGCACCACGACACCCCCTGTACCGAGGTGCTGGATCGCATCTACGCCTACCTGGACGGTGAGCTCGACACCACCGACCAGTCGAAGGTGCGTCAGCACCTGGAGGAGTGCGGGCCCTGCCTGCGCGAGTTCGGCCTGGAAGAGGCGGTCAAGCGGCTGGTCCGCAAGCGCTGCTGCGACCCCGCCCCGGCCGACCTGCGGGCCAAGGTCCTGGTCCGGATCCAGGAGGTCCGGGCCACGATCGAAGTGGTCGACTGACCCTTCCCCGTTCGGCCCGTACGGGCGATGGCCCCCGGGGCCAACATCAACTTGGGCCTACGCGGACGTGCCTCGCCGGGTTACGCTGGATTTCCGGTGACGCGCCGCGCCCTGCGGCTACCCCTCGCTCACCACAGGATTGTGACGCTCGACGCGTGACCCTTGCCGGTCACGTGGGTTTGAGTCCGGGAGGAGACACGGGTGTGCTGCAACTAGGTATCACCTGGGGTTTACCGTGTCCGGTCTGAACTACGGCGTCACCTGGTCACGGTGAGGGGGGTAAGTGGGCAGGCTCTCACGGGCCACGTGGCTTTACATCGGTGTCGTGGTCGCCGTGGCCGCGTTCCTGGTCGGGAACGGCCCGTTCACGAACATCGTGTGGACCCAGGTCGCGGTCCTCGCGGTCCTGTTCCTGATCTGTGAGTCGACCCCGACCGCCATCCTGCCGTCCCGGCTGGCCTGGTCACCCGGGTACGCCGCCACCTTGGCCTCGGTGGTTCTGATTGGCCCGGTCGGCGCGGGCATCGTCGGGTTCGTCAGCGCGTTCAGCCTGCGCCGCGTGCCCCTGATCCAGCAGCGGATCTTCAACGGCGCCATGTACGCGCTCAGCGCGTACGCGGCCGGGCGGGTGTTCCTGGCCCTCGGCGGCACCGTCGGCATCCCGGCCCGGGCCTCGTTCCCGCATCTGATCGGCCCGTTCGTGGGGGCCGCGGCCACCCACATCGTGGCCAACTACGGCCTGGTCACCGTGGTGCTCCGGCTGACCAGCGGTGGCGAGAGCGGCCGGGGCCTGCTGAACCTGCGGCTGTCCCTGCCCGACCTCGGCTACGCGGTGTTCGGCCTGCTGATCGCGGCCCTGTGGAGCGTGGTCGGGCTGTTCGCGCCGGTCCTGGTGCTGATCCCGTTGTTCGTGGCCCGCTGGGCCATCGCCCAGTTCGCCGACCAGCAGCGGGCCTACGAGGCCACGTTGCGGGTGCTCTGCCAGGCGGTGGAGACCAAGGACTTCTACACCCGCGGCCACAGCGAGCGGGTGTCCAAGGGCTCGGTCATGATCGCCCGCGCCATCGGGATGCGGCCCGAGCGGGTGGAAGCGATCCGGTTCGCCGGCATGCTGCACGACGTGGGCAAGCTGGGCGTGCCGACCAAGGTGCTGCAGAAGAGCGGCAAGCTCACTGAAGAGGAGTACGCCGCGATCCAGCTGCACCCGATGCGTGGCCTGGAGATCATCCAGGAGATCGGTTTCCTGGACGAGGCCCTGGCCGGCATCATGCACCATCACGAGCGGATCGACGGCTGCGGCTACCCGATGGGCCTGGCCGGCGACGAGATCCCGGAGTTCGCCCGGGTCCTGGCCGTGGCCGACGCCTTCGACTGCATGACCTCCACCCGGTCCTACCGTGGGGCCCGGTCGGTGGCCGACGCCATCACCGAACTTCGCCGCTGCTCGGGCACCCAGTTCGACCCGGCCTTTGTCGACGCCCTGGTGGCCGCGGTCGGGCAGGACGGCTGGCAGAGCCCGGACGCGCCGATGCCGCCGCCCGATGAGCGGATCGAGGCGGCCGCGCACGACCACGACGACCCAGCCGTGCCGCTGCGCGTCATGGGCACCCGCTGAGGCGCGGGACTTACGTGAGCGTCAGCCAGAGCCAGAGCCGGATCATGACCTCCGGTATGCGGACCCGGGCCCGGCGGCCCGCCAGCTCCGGCGGCCGGATGCTGGTCGCGGTGGCGGGCCTGCTGGTCGTGGTGGCGGTGGTGCAGACCGCCCTGACCGGGGTGAGCGCGGCCCGCTGGGCCATCGCGTTCGCGGCCCTGATCGCCCTGGGTGAGCTGCTCCGGCTCACCCTGCCCGGCGACCGGGAGGCGGCCCCGATCGGGACGGCCTCGGCCCTGGCCTACGCGCTGCTGATCCGGGTCGGGCCGGTACCGGCCCGGCACTCCGCGCTGCAGGTGGTGGCGGTGGCCGGGATCGGCATGATCCTGGGCGCCCTGCCGCATGTGGCCGTGGGCCGCCCGGCCCGGCTGCCCAGCATGGCGGCCCGGCTGGTCGCGGTGACCTGCGTCGCGTTCGTGTTCCGGCCGCTGGCCGGGACCCCGGCCGTGGTGCGGGACTGGTGGACGGCGTTTGCGGTGATGGCCGGGCTGGGTGCGCTGGCCTGGCTGGTCAAGCTGGTGATCGAGGCGGCCATCCGCGCCCGCGTGCTGCGGGCCCGGATGCGGGTCACCTTCACCGACGAACTGCGCGTCCAGTGGGCGCTGGGGGTGGCCGTGGTCGCCTCGGCCACGCTGATCGTGTTCGCCGCCGAGGCCATGGGGCTGGTCGCGGTGGCCGTGTTCATCGCCCCGCTGCTGGTCACGCAGGTGGCGTTCCGCCGCTACGCCGGTATCCGGGCCACCTACCTGCAGACGGTCCGCGCGCTGGCCCGGGTCACCGAGATCGGCGGCTACGTGGAGACCGGGCACTCGGACCGGGTCAGCCGGCTGGCCGTGGCCGTCGGCCGCGAGCTCGGCCTGGCCGAGCCGCAACTGCTGGAACTGCAGTACGCGGCGCTCATCCACGACATCGGCCAGCTGTCGCTGCCCGACCCCATCCCGGGCGGGGCGACCGTGCTGGTGTCGCCGGAGGAGCAGCGGCAGATCGCGCAGCTGGGCGCCGAGGTCATCGAGCAGGCCAACGTGCTCGACAGTGTGGCCGGGATCGTCCGCCGCCAGAGCGACCCCTGTCGCGACCCGGCCGGCGCGGGCGCCAGCGCCGGGGCCGGCTACGCGCCGCCCCCGCTGAGCAGCCGGATCATCCGGGCCGTGAACGCCTTCGACGACCTGGTCGGCAGCTCATCCAACGCGGGCCGGGCCGCCGCGGTCGTGGACCGGCTGCGCCTGGACACCGCGACCGAGTACGACCCGGCGGTGGTGGAGGCCCTGGCCCGGGTCATCGCACGGCGGCCGCCGCGGCCCGCGCCGTAACCTCTATGCTGCTCGGTGGCAGCTGAGGAAGGGAGCTCGTGTGGCTGAGGTCCGGGCCGAGATGGTCGCGAACGTGTGGAAGGTGGTCGCGGCCGAGGGCCAGCAGATTGGCGCGGGCGACACCCTGGTCATCCTGGAGTCGATGAAGATGGAGATCCCGGTGCTGGCCGAGGATCCCGGCACGCTGTCCAAGCTCAACGTGGCCGAGGGTGACGTGGTGCAGGAAGGCGACCTGATCGCCGTCATCGACTGACCCGCCCCGGCATCCAGAGCCAGCCGGGCCAGCCGGCCCGGCCCGGTCAGACGCCCGATGTCGACCGCGGGTACGCGATCTCGGGGTCGGTGATCACGTTGACCAGGTACGGCACGCCGGCCGCGAACGCCCGCGCCAGCGCCGGCCCGATCTGATCCGGCTCGGTGACCAGTTCACCGGCCCCGCCCAGGGCCCGTACCACCTCGTCGTACCGGCAGCCGGGCTGCAGGTCGGCCGCGACGTCGTACCCGTACAGGGCCCGCATCGGGTGTTTCTCCAGGCCCCAGGCGCCGTTGTTGCCGCACACCATGACCACGGGCAGGCCGTGCCGGACCAGCGTGTCCACGTCCATCAGCGAGAAGCCCGCCGCTCCGTCCCCGAGCAGCAGCACCACCTGGGACGAAGGGCGGGCCAGCCGGGCCGCCAGCGCGTAACCCAGGCCGGTGCCCAGGCAGCCGAACGGGCCCGGATCCAGCCAGTGCCCGGGCCGGGCCGGCTCGACCAGGCGGCCCGCGAACGACACGAAGTCGCCGCCGTCCCCGATGATCACCGCGTCGTCGGCCAGCACCCGGTTCAGCTCGGCGTAGATCCGCATCGGGTGGATGGGCGTGGCCGCGCTGGCCAGCAGCGGGGCGTCGGCCTCGATCGCCCGCCGCGCGGTGTCCTGCAGCCTGGCCAGCCACTCGTCCCGGTCGCCGGTCTCGGCGGCGGCCACGCTCAGCGCGGCGAAGAACGCGCTCAGGTCACCGGCCGCCGCCGCGGCCAGCGGGCAGTGGGTGGCGAGCTGGCCGGGGCTGTCGGCCACGTGCACCACGGGGGCCTTCTCGTCCCCGGCCCCGAACTGGCCGTAACCGAGCCGGAAGTCCAGCGGCGCCCCGGCCACCACGACCAGGTCGGCCTCGCGGAAGGCCGTCGACCGGGCCCGGGTGACCAGCTGCGGGTGGCCGGCGGGCAGGATGCCCCGGCCCTGGCCGTTGGCGATGACCGGCAGCGACCAGGCTTCGGCGCAGGCGCGGGCCGCGTCCTCGGCCCCGTCCAGCCACACGTCGGACCCCAGGACCAGCACCGGCCGCTGGGACCGGGCCAGCCGGTCGGCGATGTCGCTGACCACCCCGGGGTCGGGGGCGGCGCCGGCCGGGGCCCGCCCGGCCGCCCGGGCCGCCGGCCCGGCCTGGTCGTACAGCGCCTCCAGCGACACGTCCAGGAACACCGGGCCGCGGTGCGGGGTGGCGGCCAGCCGGAACGCCTCGTCCACCGAGCCCGCCACCTGGGCCGTGGCGTGCTCGGTCCAGGCCCGTTTGGTCACCGGGGCCAGCAGCGGAGGATGGTCGATCTCCTGCAGGCTGCCCGCGCCCCAGCGGTAGTCCGGCGCCCGGCCCCCCAGCACCACCACCGGCGCCCCGTTGAAGTGCGCGGTGGTGACCGCGCTGACGCTGTTGGTCACCCCGGGCCCGGCGGTGACCACCGCCAGCCCGGGGGAGCGGGTCAGCCGGGCGGTGGCCTCGGCCGCGAACACCGCGGTCTGCTCGTGCCGGACGTCGATCAGCGGCAGTGGCGGCTCGGCGCGGATGGCCCCGTCGTACAGCGGGAAGACGTGCCCGCCGGACAGCGTGAACAGGTGGGTCACGCCGTGCCGGCGGGCCACGTCGATGGCCAGCGCCCCACCGTGCCGCCGTTCCGGGCCCGCTACGTCGGTGTCGGTCATACTGTCTGTCATACCGTCCCGGGCGCTGTCATGTCGTCTGGGGCGTGGGCGGCGGATCGAGGGGTATCGCAGGCGCTTCCTCGTCCTCGTAGTCGGCCGGGCTCGTTTCGTCCCGGCCGCGCGGCAGCCGGCTGAACAGCGGGGTGAGCGCGGTGGCGACGACCAGGTTCGCGAGCAGCCCGATGATGCCGGTCCAGATCGTCATCTTGGTGTCGAAGCCCCAGGTTTTAAAGGCGAACGACGCGCTGCCGAAATGAGCCGCCGTCTTGCTGGGCGTCACATACAGCATGTAGACGGACAGGCCCATGCCCACCACCCAGCCGGCCGCCAGTGCCCAGCGGTGGTACCACCGGGTGTACAGGCCGAGCACGACGGCCGGCAGGATCTGGATGATCACGACCCCACCGATGAGCTGGAACTCGATGGCGAACGAGGGCTTCAGCCCGACGATCACGGCGACCGCGCCCAGCTTGAGGAGTACCGACGCGATCTGGCTGACCAGCCCTTCCTCGCGATCGCTGGCCCCTGGCCGGAAGTACGGCCGGTAGATGTCGCGGGCGAACGTGTTGGCGGCGGAGATTCCCATGATGGCCGCGGGCACCAGGGCGCCGATGGCGATGGCGCCGAAGGCGATCCCGGCGAACCAGGCCGGGAACTGGTTGTTGAACAGCGCGGGGACGATCGTGGTGGTGTCCGGCGCCTTGGCCGTGCCCCCCACCGGCTTCACGTGCGCGGCGAGCGCCATGTAGCCGAGCAGCGCGATGAACCCGAGCATCAGCGAGTACGCCGGCAGCAGCGACATGTTCTTCTTCACCACGTCCCTCTTGCGGGTGGCGAGCACTCCGGTCACCGCGTGGGGATAGAGGAACAGGGCCAGCGCCGAGCCGAGGGCCAGCGTCGAGTAGCCCAGGTACTGCGGGCCGGACAGCAGAGTGCTCATGCCCTTGCTGGCGAGCGCACCCTGTGCCCGGTGAAAGATGACGTCATAGCCGCCGAGCTTGTACGGGATGTAGATGATCGCGACGAAGACCACGACGTAGATCAGGATGTCCTTGACGAACGCGATCAGGGCCGGCGCCCGCAGACCCGAGGTCCAGGTGTAGGCGGCCAGCACGATGAACGCGATCCACAGCGGCCAGTCCCCGCCGATGCCCATGACCTCGAGGATCGCCTTGATCCCGATGAGCTGGAGCGCGATGTACGGGATGGTGGCGGCGATCCCCGTGATCGCGACGAGCAGCGCGAGCACCGCGGACCCGTGCCGTCCTCGGACGAACTGGGCGGCGGTCGCGTAGCCGCGCTCGTGGCAGACCGACCACATCCGCGCCGCGGGCAACATCACCAGCGGGAAGACGGCGATCGTGTACGGGACGGCGAAGAAGCCGGTCGCGCCGGCCCCGAAGAGCAGGGCGGGCACCGCCACAAAGGTGTAGGCGGTGTACAGGTCACCGCCGAGCAGGAACCAGGTGACCCAGGTGCCGAACCGGCGGCCGCCGAGTCCCCACTCCTCGACGCTGGCCAGTGATTCGGCCCGCTTCCACCGGGTCGCCATGAACCCGAGCACGGTGACGATCGCGAACATCGCCACGACGATGCCGAACTGGAGTCCGCTGAACGGGGGAATCATCGCGTGCTCCTGGTGGCGAAGTAGACGATCGCGGTGCACACGGCCACGCCGGCCACCCAGGCGAGCTGGTACCAGTAGAAGAACGGCATTCCGCCGATGGCCGGGCTGTTGAAGTTGTAGAACTCGGGGATGAGGACCGCGATCAGCGGCACCACCAGCAGCAGCACCACCGGACGCCACCGGCGCGGCCGGCCGTTGTCAGTCATTGGTTTCCCTCCGTAGCCCGCAGCTGACGCGTTCCACAAAAGTCACCACAATGTTGCTCCGCGTTGGCTAAGAGAGCAATGGGTCCGGAGTTACAGATCCACAATCGTTTGCGGCCCGCGCCGGCCGCCGGCGCGGGCCGCCGCCACGCGGAACGCGGTGACGTCGAGCGACCCGCCGAGCGCGGGCGCCAGGCTGCGCGAGGCCATCTCGGCGAACGCCCCGGGTGCCAGGCGCGCGGCGCCAGCCGGGAGGATGCCGGCTACGGACCGTCCCGCCAGCGCCTCCAGGTCGGCCAGGTTGCACAGCTCGGCCAGGCCCGGATCATCCGGCCAGCTGCCGACCACCACTCCCGCGCAAGCTAGCTTGCGGGCCGTCAGCGCCTCCAAGGTCAGCGCGGTGTGGTTGAGCGTGCCCAGCCCGGCCGCCACCGCCACCAGCACCGGGGCGTCCAGCATGGCGGCCAGGTCAGCGATGGTGGCTCCGGCCGGGTCGTAGCGGACCAGCAGGCCGCCCGCGCCTTCCACGATGACCAGGTCCCGATTCTCGGCCAGCCCGGCGATGTGGTCGGCGGCCCGCCGCAGGTCCAGTGGCGGCCGGCCGGCCGTCCGAGCGGCCGCTTCGGGTGACAGCGGATCGGGATAGCGGGCCAGCTCATGCAGGTCATCCAGCCCAGTCAGCGCGGCCACTGCGGCCAGGTCCCCGGGCGCGCCGGGTGGCTCGCCGGTCTGGACCGGCTTGACCACGGCCACCCGCTCGCCCCGGGTCCAGGCCAGGGTGGCCACGGCCGCGGTGGTGATGGTCTTGCCGACGTCGGTCCCGGTGCCGCTGACGACGAGCAGGCTCACTCCGGTAACCGCCGCAGCCGGGTGACAAACTTGTACCGGTCGCCCCGGTACCAGGACTGGGCCCACTCCACGGTCTCGCCGGTGACGTCGACCGCGTGCCGGGACAGCAGCAACAGGGGCAGCCCGGTGTCCACGGCCAGCAGGTCCGCGTTGTGCGGGTCGGCCAGCACGGTCTCGATCGTCTCCTCGGCCTCGGTCAGCCGCACCCCGTAGGCCGAGGCCAGCGTCTCGTACAGCGAGCTGTGCCGTTTGAGCTGCTTGCGCAGGCCGGGGAAGCGGCGGGCGGGCAGGTGCGAGGTGTCCACCGACATGGGTTCGCCGTCGGCCAGCCGGAGCCGGTGGATGCGCAGCGTGCGGCCGCCGGGCCGGATGCCCAGCCGGGCGGCCAGGTCCTCGTCGGCGGCCATGTAGCCGATCTCCAGGATCCGGGTCTGCGGGTGCAGGCCGTGGGCCCGCATGCCCTCGGTGTAGCTGGCCAGCTCCAGGGCCTGGGCGACCTTGGGCTTGGCCACGAACGTGCCCTTGCCCTGGCGCCGCAGGAGCCGACCTTCGACCACCAGTTCGGCCAGGGCCTGCCGGACCGTGGTCCGCGAGGTGCCGTAGTCGCGGGCCAGTTCGCGTTCCGGCGGCACCGGGCTGCCCGGGGCCATGCTGGCGATCAGGTCCAGCAGCTGGCGCTTGACCGTGTAGTACTTGGGCATCCGGAGCAGCGTGCTGGGCGCCGTGTCCTCGGGCCTACCGCTCCCGCTCAGCGGTGCGCTCCCCCCGCCCAGACTCCCGCCGCGGACCTCGGGCACGCTGGTCTCGTCCGGGGGCACGGGGATAGGGGAGACGGTCATGGTTAATTCCTTCCCGCTCAAGCGGTTATCCGGACATGATCCCTCACTACACCCAGTGCGCGGAATGCCAATTCGAGGTGAACTTCTGTGAGGTTGGCCCGCGCGGTCAGCCGGAGGCAGGCCTGACCGGGTGGTACCGAGGGTGGCCGGAAGCACCCCACCCGCACCCCCTGCGCGGCGCAGACCTGCTGGGCGTGGACGGCCGCGCCGGGCTCGCCGAGCACGATGCGGACCACCGCCCCGGCTGGTTCGCTGGCGTCCAGGCCCAGCTCGGCGGCCCGCCCGGCCAGCCGCCGGGCCCGGTCGCGGGCGCGTAGCCCCAGGTCCGGCTGGTCGCGCAGGATGGCCAGGGCGGCCCGGGCCGCGGCCACGCTGGGCGGGGCCAGTCCGGTGTCGAAGATGAATGCCCGCCCCACCTCGACCAGGGTCTCGATGACCTCGGCCCGCCCGGCCACCGCGCCGCCCTGGCCGCCCAGCGACTTGGACAGCGTGAACGTCCGGACCACGTGCGGGTCCGCGGCGATCCCGGCCGCGGCCGCCGCGCCGCGGCCACCCGGGCCCAGCACCCCGAAGGCGTGCGCCTCGTCCAGCACCAGCAGCGCCCCGTGGCCGGTGGCGACCTGGTGCAGGTCGCGCACTGGAGCCAGGTCCCCGGCCACCGAGAACACGGTGTCGGTGACCACCAGGGCGAACCGTTCGGCCCGCCCGGCCAGCGCCCGTTCCACCGCGGCCACGTCCCCGTGCGGCGTCACCTCGACCCGGGCCCCCTGGGCCCGGGCCAGCCGGCAGGCGTCGATCAGCGAGGCGTGGTTGGCCGCGTCCGAGACGATCAGGACCCCGGGGCCGTCCCGGCCCCGGCCGAGGACCTGGGCCAGGGCCGCCACCACGGCCAGGTTGGCCAGGTAGCCGGAGGAGAACACCAGCGCCCGGTCCGCTCCGGCCAGGCTGGCCAGCTCTGACTCCAGCCGCGCGTGCAGTTCGGTGCTGCCGGTCACCAGCCGGGATCCGGTCGCCCCGGGCCCCCAGTCCCGGGCCGCGGCCGCGGCCGCCTCGGCCAGCCGCGGGTCGGCGGCCAGGCCCAGGTAGTCGTTGGAGGCCAGGTCGAGCAGCCCGTCCCCGCCCGGCGGCCGGGGGCGCAGGCTCCGGCCCAGCCCCGCCTCCCGCCGGGTCGCCGCCGCCGCCCGCAGCGCCGCCAGCGCCTCGGCAGCGGTCCTGTTCGTGCCCAAGCTGGCCCCCGTCCTCGTCGCGTTCTCCCCGTCTTACCAGGCCCGCTGGTGAGGAAAGTGTGGCGGACGGGCACCTGGACAGGGCGGGAATCAGTTTCGGGCAGATGCGATTATGGAGGTGTGCCCACCCTGACGGACCTGGCCAGACGCCACACCAGCCTGACCCGCGCGGACCTCGAGTGCCTGCACGCCCTGGTGTCCGACTGGCAGCTCCTGGCCGACCTGTCGTTCGCGGACCTCATCTTGTGGGCCGCGCTGCGGGACGGCAGCGGCTGGATGGCCCTGGCCCAGATGCGGCCGACCACCGGCCCGACCTCGTTCCAGGACGACGTGGTGGGGCAGCTGGCCGCGCCCGAGGAAAGGCCGCTGCTGGACACGGCCCGGGACGAGCGCCGGATCTGGCGGGAGAGCGACCCGGACTGGACCACCGGTGTACCGGTGCGCGCGGAGACGATCCCGGTCACCCGGGAGGGCCGGGTCATCGCGGTCATCGAGCGCAACACCAACCTGAACTCGGCCCGCACCCCCAGCCGCCTGGAGCTGACCTATCTGCAGGGCGCGGACGACCTGGCCCGCATGGTGGCCGAGGGCACGTTCCCGTTCGGCGAGGAGGCCCAGCTGGTCCGCTCGCCCCGGGTCGGCGACGGCCTGCTGCGCCTGGGCCGGGCGGGCCGGGTCACCTACGCCAGCCCCAACGCCCTGTCCGCCTTCCGCCGCCTGGGCCTGGCCACCGACCTGGTCGGCGCCGAACTGGGCCCGCTGACGGCCAAGCTGTGTTCCCCGGGCGAGCCGGTGGACGAATCGCTGATGCTGGTCGCCTGCGGCCGGTCACCCCGGGACGCCGAGATCGAGGGCAACGGCTCCGTGCTCCAGCTGCGGGCCATCCCGCTCATCGTGGGGGGCGACCGCACCGGGGCCCTGATCCTGGTCCGCGACGTCACCGAGCTGCGCCGCCGGGAGCGCGAGCTGATGACCAAGGACGCCACGATCCGGGAGATCCACCACCGGGTCAAGAACAACCTGCAGACGGTGGCGGCCCTGCTCCGCCTGCAGGCCCGGCGGCTGCACGGACCGGAGGCCCGGGCCGCGCTGGAGGACGCCACCCGCCGGGTCGGCTCGATCGCGATCGTGCACGAGACCCTGTCCCACGCCCCGGACGAGATCGTGGCCTTCGACGAGGTGGCCGACCGGGTGGTCATGATGGCCACCGAAGTGGCCGGCACCGAGATCCGGGTCACGCCCAAGCTGACCGGCAAGTTCGGCCTGCTCCCGGCCTACGTGGCCATGCCGCTGGCCCTGGTCCTGACCGAGCTGCTGCAGAACGCGCTCCAGCACGGCTTCGCCTACCCGGAGGCCGCGGTGTCGGCCGCGCCGCCCCGGTCGTCGGGCCGGGTCGAGGTCAGCGCGGTGCGTGGCCCGGACCGGCTGACCGTGATCGTCGTCGACGACGGGGTGGGCCTGCCCGAGGACTTCGACACCGAGTCGTCGAGCTCGCTCGGGCTGCAGATTGTCCGCACCCTGGTCGTCGGTGAGCTGGGCGGCAAGCTGGAGATCACCCCGCGCGCCGAGGGCGGGACTCAGGCCCTGGTCGACCTGCCGGCCGACGTCTAGGGGCTGTTCGTCGACAACGGCGCCATCCTCACCTCCGGCGGCGTGACCTCAGGAGGCGACCTTGGGCCCACTTCCGCCGGGCCACCAGTCTCTCGCCCTCCCGGCACCGCCAGCGGTTCTTCAGCCGGGCCCGGGCCGGGGCCGGTGTCCCGCAGCCCGGCGCCGCCGCGCCAGGGGAGGAGCAGCGGCGTGCCGAGCAGCAGCGCGCCCGCGATCCCGATCGCGGCCCGCGGGCCGATACAGGTGGCCAGCAGGCCGCCCAGCGCGGTCAGCGCCGCGATCGAGGCCTTGGTGCTCACCGACCAGGCTGACAGCACCCGGGCCACCCGGTCCGGCGGGCTCTGCTCCAGCCGGTAGGTCGCGAACACCGGGTTGGACACGCCGATGCAGAGGATCAGCCCCATCTCGGCCGCCATGACCAGCAGCAGCCCGCCGATCCCGGGGCGCAGGAACACCAGCCACACCGGCCAGCCCGCCCGCAGCGTCCCGCCGACCAGCATGACCCGGTGCCGCCCGAACCGGTCCGCGACCCTTCGGGCGAGCCGGGAGCCGATCAGGCCGCCCAGGCACGGCACGGCGAAGGCCAGGCCGTACTGCCAGGGCCGGAAGTGCAGCCGGCCCAGCATGAGCACGGCCAGCAGCGGCTCGGTGGCCATGATCAGCCCGCTGAACGACAGGTTGTTCAGGAACTGCCGCCGCAGCGTCGGGTGGCCCAGGATGTACCGCCACCCGTCGAGCAGGTCGCCGGCCCGCGACCGGCCGGCCGCGGATCGGCTGGGACGCGCCGGACGCGGCTCCTGGCCGCCGATGGCGCGGATCCCCAGCGCCGACAGCAGGTAGCTGGCCGCGTCGGCCAGCACCGTGACCACCGGGCCGAACAGCCCGATGGCGGCCCCGCCCAGCGGCGGGCCGAGCACGGTCGAGCTCCAGGTGGTGGACTCCATCCGCGCGTTCGCGGTGAGCAGGCCGGCGCGCGGCACCACGGTCTTGAGGCACGCGCCGCTGGCCGCCTTGAACGTGATGTCGGCCGCCCCGGAGATGATCGACACCGTCAGCAGCTGGCCGAAGGTCAGCACGCCGAAGGCGTAGGCCAGCGGGATGCTGCCCATGGCCGCGAACCGGCTCAGGTCCATGGCCATCATCACCGGCCGCTTGGGCCGGAACTCCACCCACGGACCGAGCGGCACCGCCACCGCCGCCCCGACCGCCGTGCCCACCGCGGCCAGCGCCGACACCTCCAGCGGGCTGGCGTGCAGCACGACGATGGCGATCAGCGGGAACGCGCCGAACGCGAAGCAGGTGCCGAACGAGCTCACCGCGTACGCCGCCCACAGGCACTCGAACTGCCGCCCCAGCGACCGCCAGCCCAGCATGCGCGTCACCCGCCCTCGTCCGTCCCGCCCGGTCCCTGCCGATCCAAGCGGAAAGCCGGCCGCGGTATCCAACAACCGCGCGCCCGGCGCGTCACAACGGGCCGTTGTGCCGCTAGGGTCGGCCGCCATGGACACCCATGCCGTGCGCACGTTCGTGGCCGTGGCCGACGCGGGCCAGTTCTCCGAGGCCGCCGCCGAGCTGGGGGTCTCGCAGCAGGCGGTGTCCAAGCGGGTGGCCGCGCTGGAGAAGGACCTCGGGGTGGCGCTGTTCGTCCGCACCCCCCGCGGGGCCGGCCTCACCGTGGACGGCCAGGCCTTCCTGCCGCACGCCCGGGACCTGCTCCGGGCCGAGCAGCGGGCCGCCGCCTCGGTCCGGCCCGGCGGCCAGGCCCTGCGGGTGGACGTGATCAGCCGCCGGATCGCGCCGGCCCGGCTGCTGGCCGATTTCCACCGCGCCCATCCGGCCACGCCGCTGGAGGTGGTGCGGCTGTTCGATGCCCGGGCCGCGATCGAAGCCGTCCGGGACGGCGTGGTCGACGCCTCGTTCCGGGCCATCACGACACAAGCCCGCCAGTTGCCGGCCGGCATCGCCGCCGCCCGCGTCCTGGACGAGCCCGTTCAGCTGCTCACCGGCCCGGCCCACCCGCTGGCCGGCGGGGGACCGGTGACGCCCGCGCGGCTGGCCGGCCACCCGATCTGGATGCCCGCTCTCGACCCCGGCACCGAGTGGACGGTGTTCTATCAGGACCTGGCGGCCGCCTTCGGCCTCACCATGGACGTGACCGGCCCCGCCTACGGCACCAGGCCGCTGCTGGACGTGATCGCGGACTCCCCGGACCTGGCCTCCCTGGTCGGCGAGCAGACCCACCTGATCTGGCCGGCCGACTGGGACCTGCGCCGCATCCCGCTGCGCGACCCGGTGCCGGTGTACCCGCACTCCCTGATCTGGCGCCGGGACAACCCGCACCCGGCCCTGCGATCGTTGCGCGAGCACCTGGCCGGTGGCCGGCCGGCCTGCGCGGACCGGGGCATCTGGATGCCGGAGTGGGCCCGGCCGTGACGGCGGTCCCGAGAGCTGATGAGAGCCCGGACCTGAACGGGGCCAGAAATCAGAACGGCCATGACCACGGGCCGGGAGCCGCGGTGTGCGGCCTGGCCCGCGATCATGGCGGAACGGTCAGTTGGGTGAGGCGGACACGGCGCCGGGATCAGGATGGCCCGCGTCCTGGTCGGGGTGCTGGGTCAGGCGTGCTGCCGGGCGCGCAGGCGGAGCGTGCGCCGCTTGAGGGCCCGTCGCTCGTCTTCACTCAGGCCGCCCCAGACACCGGCGTCCTGGCCGGAGTCAATGGCCCAGTGCAGGCAGGGGTCCATGACCGGACAACGATGACAAACCCGCTTGGCTTCGTCGATCTGGAGAAGTGCTGGACCGGTGTTTCCGATCGGAAAGAACAACTCAGGATCCACGTCACGGCAGGCGGCGTTATGGCGCCAGTCCATGAGGTCACTCCTTCGTGGCGAGTCGGCCGCACGGAGGACCGCCAGGTCGCGTGCACCCGCCTATCAAAGCTTGTGAATGATTTCACGAGCTACGTTGCATATCGGGGAAAAGCAGTTTCTCCCCATATTAGTTTGGTGCCAGTCGGCAACCGTCCCGGAGCTGCTTGATAGCCCGAACACGCTTGGAGACCGGGAAGCCTGCTCCACGCCGATGGACCACGTGAAGTGGGCTTCCGCCCGGCATCGTCTAAAGCTTCTCAAGCGTGTCGCCGCCAACGCAAGAGGGCGCAACAGTGATCTTAGTCATTTTGAATGTGACCTAAATCACAATTGGCGGGCCCGGAATTCAATTAGGACCAAGGTCCCGTAATCACGCGATGACGCGGAGCGCACCGGGCACTGAACGAAATGTAACCGACTCTGCGTCGCCCACATAATCGCCGTCCACCTGCAGCGCGGCCGGCTTACGGGACCGGACCGTGATTTCCGCTTGGTCGTGCAGGCTGACCAGGTACTTCCCGGTCATCGGCTGGCCCGTCCGGCGCGTCATCTGGCGCAGCGCGTTCAGGGTGGAAATGGTACGCAATCGCCGGAGCAGGAATGCATCCAGGCCGGTGTCGAAGCTCGCGGCCGGAGTCGGGCTCACCGGGCGCTGGCCCGCGTAGGACCACGGGGTGGTGTTGGAAATGATGGCCAGGGCCACCGGGTCGATTCGGGTACCGTCGGCGGCCTCCACGGTCAATTCCGGGTGCCGGCGGTCGGTTTTCCGGTAGTACTGCCGCAATGCCGTCCGCACGTAGAGGCCGGTGGACGCGGGCCGACCCTGGGCGCGCTCCTCTTCGACCCCGCGGACCACCTCGGCGTCCCAGCCCAGGCCCGCGTTGAACGTGAAGTACCGGTCCCCGGCCAGGCCCAGCCCGATCGTCCGGGTCGTACCGGCCCCCAGCCGGGCCGCGATCACCTGCACCGCCGCCACCGGGTCGGCGGGCACCCCGAGGTCCCGGGTGAACACGTTGGCGTTGCCGCCCGGGATGGCCCCGATGGCCGGCAACCGCCCGGCCAGTTCGCCGCCGTGGACCGGGGGCTGGCCGGCCCCGATGGCGGCCTTGTCCATCAGCCCGTTGACGACCTCGTTGATGGTCCCGTCGCCGCTCAGCACGAGCAGGGCGTCCCAGCCCTCGTCGGCGGCCCGGGCGGCGAGCTCGCGGGCGTCACCCCGGTAGCGTGTTTCCACCACCTCGATCTCGGCCTGTGCGGCCAGCGTGCCCACGATGGTGTCCAGGACCGGCTTGGTGGTCGTGGTCGCCCAGGGATTGACGATCAGCAGCGCGCGCACCCGCATAGGCTAGCCCTGGGCAGAAAGGTGCGACACATGCGACCACGTCCGTGGACGTTGCTGGTGGCCGCGGCGGCTCAGGCCGTCGTGGCCGTCGGGGTGCTGGTGGCCGCCGTGGTGAGCGCGGCCGACACCGCGTCCGGGCACTCCTACCAGCGCTCCAGCGGCATCGCCCTGACCGTCCTGGCCTTCGCGGCCGCGATCGCGGTCGGGTTCGTGGTCCCCGGCCTGCTGCGCGTCCGGCTCTGGAGCCGGACCCCGGCCCTGTTCACCCAGCTGTTCGTCGGCACCACCGGCGTCTACCTGCTGGATGGTCACCACCCGAGCCTGGGCTGGCCCGCGCTCCTGGTCGCCATCGCCGGCTTCGCGGGCCTGTGCGCCCCGCCCAGCTGGCGGGCCCTCAGCCGCCTGGGCCTCGAGGAACGCGAGGAACTGGCCGCCGACGCCCGGGCCGCCACCGAGGAGCCCGCCCGGCCCGGCCCGGCCAAGCCCAAGGCCGCCGCCAAGTCCAAGGTCGCCGTCGAGCCCCAGTCACCCAAGAAGCCCCCGTCGGCCGTCAAGGCTCGCCCGGCCGGTTCCTCGGCCCGCAAAGCCTCCACCCGCCGCCGCTAACCGCCCGGCCCTTGCCGCCGCGTCTAGGCCACCTCGGCCCCGCCGCCGCGTTTAGCCGCCCGGGCCCGCCGCCGCGCCGTATAGCCCACCCAAAACTCGCACGTCAGCCCCGCCAGACACATGTGACACGTGTGGTGAGGTGCGCCTCAGGGTTCCCGGGCCCGGGCGCCGGGTTGGCGATGCAATGGCGCCATTGCATCGGCTATTACCTACCCAATGGCGCCATTGCGTTGGCTGGAGGCGGCGTGCCGGGACCCGCCCCACGGCGCAGCCAGCGGCCGCGCCGCCGAGCCGGAGCGGCGGCTTACTCGTCGTTGGTGAGGCCGTCGCGGAGCTGGGTGAGGGTGCGGGCCAGCAGGCGGGAGACGTGCATCTGGGAGATGCCGAGCTCGGCCGCGATCTGGGACTGGGTGAGGTTGCCGAAGAACCGCAGCAGCAGGATCTTCTTCTCCCGCGGTGGCAGCCGCTCCAGCAGCGGCTTGAGCGACTCCCGGTACTCGACCCCCTCCAGGGCCTCATCGACGATGCCCAGGGAGTCGGCCACGGCCGGGGCGTCCTCGTCGCCGGAGTCCGGGGCGTCCAGGGACACCGTGGAGTAGGCGTTGGCCGACTCCAGGCCCTCCAGGACCTCTTCCTCCGACATCTGCAGGTGGGCGGCCAGTTCGCTGACGGTCGGGGCGCGGCCCTCGCGCTGGGCCAGTTCGCCGATGGCCTTGGTCAGCGAGAGCTTGAGCTCCTGCAGGCGGCGCGGTACGCGCACGGCCCAGCCCTTGTCGCGGAAGTGCCGCTTGATCTCGCCCACGATGGTGGGGGTGGCGTAGGTGGAGAACTCGACGCCCCGCTCCAGGTCGAAGCGGTCGATCGACTTGATCAGGCCGATGGTGGCCACCTGGGTCAGGTCGTCCAGCCACTCGCCCCGGTTACGGAACCGGCGGGCCAGGTACTCGACCAGCGGCAGGTGCAGCTCGACCAGTTGCCCGCGGATCTGCTCGCGCTCGGGGCTGCCCGGCGGCAGCGAGCCGAGCCGCTCGAACAGCTCGCGGGCCCGGGCCCGGTCGGGGACGGCGTGGTCGTCGCGGGTGGCCGAGCTCACCGCTTCGCGCCCGTCCTGGCCGTCCTCATGGTGGCGTGCGTCGTATTCCTCGGTGACCCGGACGTCGTTCCCGGGGACACGGACCTCGAAGTCGGCCATCAGGACCCCGACGCCTCGCGGTGCTTGCGCAGCACGATGGCGACTCGGTCGTCCGGCTCGAGTTTGGCGTCGACGTCGCCGGCCAAGGCCGAGAGCACGGTCCAGGCGAAGGTGTCGCGGGCCGGGGTGCGGGGCTGAGCCGCCACCACCGACACCGTGATCGTCATCGAGTCCGTGCCCAGTTCGAAGTCGCATTCCAGGTTGGTCCCGGGAATGGCCTGGCTGAGCAGCATGGCGCAGGCTTCGTCGACCGCGATGCGCAGGTCCTCGATCTCGTCCAGGGTGAAGTCGAGTCGTGCCGCCAGGCCGGCGGTTGCCGTGCGGAGCACGGACAGGTACGCGCCCTCGGCGGGCATGCACACCCGCACCCGGTCACGAGCCTCGCGGTCGGCCGCCACCGCGCCAGGGCCGGCCCTGACGCCCTGCTGAGCGGCCTGCCTCGCTGCGGTCTCTTCGGTCACGTCTCTCCTTCAGGCCGGTCACCCGGCCGTTGGCTGCATGCAACCTACCGTCTCGGCCCGGGGTTTTCCGGGTTGCCGCGCGGTGGCGGTCACATGATCTCACGCGGTGGGGGAGGGCAGCGCTGCCCGAGCCGGGCCGGTGCCCGGCACTGTCCGCGCCGCTGGATGGCTTCAGCGTAGCGGTCAGCTTTACGTTGAAAATACCGCGCGATCGGCACCCCGGAAATAGCACGAGGGGCCGCGACAATGTCGCGGCCCCTCCTACGGTGCGTCAGCGATGTGACTGCCGGGCGGTCAGCCCTGCTTGGTCTCCCAGAAGATCTTGTTGATCTCGTCGATCTTGGCCAGCAACTGGTCGGCCGTGGCCGGGTCGGCGCTCGACTTGGTGCCACCGCCCCCGCCAGCCAGCTTGGTGGCCTCGTTGAACAGCTGGTGCAAGTTCGGGTACTTCTCGAAGTGCGGCGGCTTGAAGTAGTCGGTCCACAGCACCCACAGGTGGTGCTTGACCAGCTCGGACCGCTGCTCCTTGATGATCAGCGCCCGGGTGCGGAACTCCGGGTCGGAGTTCTGCTGGTATTTCTCGTCAATCGCCTTGATGGATTCGGCCTCGATCCGGGCCTGGGCGGGGTCGTAGACCCCGCAGGGCAGGTCACAGTGCGCGTAAGCGACGGCCTTGGGCTCGAGCAGGCGGGTGAGCAGCCTCATCGATCCACCTTCCGTAGTGTTTGATCACTGGTATTCCAACACTCGACACTACCCCGCTCGCCTCAGCCGACACTGGAGGGCCTCCATGCATGCGCCGATCCGGCGGATCGCGGTGGTCGAGCACTCGATGGAGCCGGTGCTGTGGCCGGGGGACTGGCTGCTGGTCCGCCGGACCCGCCGGGTCCGCCCCGGCCAGATCGTGCTGGCCCGGCACCCGGGCCGGCCCACCCTGCTGATCGTGAAACGGGCCGGGCGGCGCCAGGACGGCGGCTGGTGGCTGGAGTCGGCCAACCCGGCCGCCGGGGCGGTGGACAGCTCCCGGTTCGGGGTGGTGCCGGACGAGCTGATCGAAGGCCGCGTGCTGTTCCGCTACTGGCCGCTGCGCCGCCCCCGCAACTGAGCCCCCCGCGGGCCCGGCACCACCCCGGACGCATAGACGGAGGCCCCGCCCTGGCGAACCAGGACGGGGCCTCCGGTGAATCAGAACTCCGGAGTGACTCAGCCCTCGAGTCGCGGCTCCGGCGCCTCGTGTGCCTGCCGGTTGACCAGATCCAGCATCTCGTCCCGGGGCAGCTTGGTGCGCATGGCCCAGTAGTAGATGATCAGGCTGAACGCGGCCAGCACCACGATGTCCCACCAGAACGGGATGTTCATGGTGATGGTCGGCGGCTGCGGGTGCTTGTCGCTCGACGCCGCCCCGCTGAACTGGCCCTGCCAGGAGATGATGCCCAGCCCGATCAGCCACACCGGCAGCCAGACGGCCGACCTCCACTGAATCGGCGGCCGCTGCTTGTCGAACGCCATCAGGACGCCGATCACGACGTAGCCGATGATCAGCACGATGCCGAGCTTCCACACGACCTCGAAGCCTGACCAGTAGATCAGCAGGTTGCCCACGATGAACGCGAACGGGCACAGGATCGCGGCGGCCGGCAGCCGGTAGGGGCGGTCGGCGTCGGGCACCTGGCCGCGGAACGCGCCCAGCGACAGCGGCGCCCCCGAGTACATGAGCACCGACGCGCCGGTGATCAGGCCGACCAGCGAGTGCCAGCTCGGGAACGGCAGCAGGAAGAACAGCCCGACGATGAACGCCGCGATCAGGCCGACCCACGGGATGCCCCGACTGTCGGTCTTGGTGAAGATCGGCGGGAAGTACCGGTTCCGGCCCAGGCCGTAGCTGACCCGCGAGGTCCCGGTGGTGTAGATCAGGCCGGTGCCGAACGGGGAGATGAAGGCGTCGATCCGCAGGATGAACGCCAGCCAGGCCAGGCCGACCACGCCGGCCAGGCCCGCGAACGGCCCGGACAGGATGTCGGCGTTGGTGATGCCCGCGAAGCCGTGGTGCAGCAGGCTGGTCGGCATCGCGCCGATGAACGCCAGTTGCAGCAGGCAGTAGATGATGATGCCGACGGTGACGGCGAGGATGATGGCCCGCGGCAGGTTGCGCTGCGGGTCCTTGATCTCACCGGCGAGCTGGTCGGCCTGCTCGAAACCGGAGTAGGCGAAGATGATACCGGCCGCGGGCAGCGCGGAGAACAGGGCGTGTGCCCCGCCCGGCATGAACCCCTGACCGCCCGCGGTGAAGTTGCCGCCGTGGAACTTGGTCAGCAGCACGATGATGGCCAGGATCGGGATCGCGACCTTCCACCAGGTCAGCCCGCTGTTGACCCGGGAGAACACCCGCATGGCCAGGAAGTTGACCGCCACGAAGATGGCCATCAGGATGATGGTCATCACGAAGCCGATCCCGGTCACGTTGCTGGTGTTGGCGTCGTAGATGGCCGGCCAGAAGTGCGACAGGTACTCCATGACCGCGAAGCACTCGATCGGCGCGATCGTCACGGCCTGCAGGTAGGAGAAGAACCCGAAGCCGATACCGGCCCCACTGCCGAACGCGAAGTGCGGGAACCGGGCCGTGCCGCCCGCCACCGGGTACATGGCACCCAGCTCGGCGTGCACCAGGGCCAGCACCATGACCACGACGCCGGCGATGACCCAGTCGAGGATGGCGGCGCCGCCTACCGCCTGGGCGGCGTAGAGCGATCCGAACAGCCATCCGGAACCGATGATCGAGGTCTCGGACGCCCAGGCGGCGCCGATGAAGCCCATCTCACGTTTCAGCCCAGTGTCAACCGGAGCGACCGCAGTGGTCACGGCCTCCGTATTACTAGCCATACTCGATCCCTTTTCCGGTCATGCCCCGTGGGGCCGGTGGTCACCCGCGTGTCGGATCGCGTTTTGCAGGTGAGCGCTGCGTATGCGTTGAGTGAGAACATCGTAGAGAGGTGGCATTGCCGTGAGAAGTGGCCCTTAGGCGTCGTTTCGGTAACGCGCATCACTAATTAGTGCCCCCCGCCAACGCTCCGTGATACCTCGCTTCCCCTCCACCTCATCGCGATTGCCTGTATGGCAATTACCCACTGGTGATTACAGACCGATGACTGCGGTATTTCAAGAATGTCGCGGCCCCCGGGTACGGATGGGGCGAATGGGACGCGGCCCGGTTGGTCAGGCCCGGCTGGTCAGGCGGGGTCGCGCTGGCGGGCCCGGAACGCGGTCACGTTGGCCCGGTTCAGGCACCGCTCACCGCAGTAACGCCGGGTCCGGTTGGCGCTGGTGTCGATGAACACGCCCGGGCAGGGCGGGGCCTGGCAGATCCCGAACCGCTCGATGCCCAGCTCGGTCAGGCGCACGGCCAGCCCCATGGCCGCCCCGGCCGCGTACTGGTCGGCCACCGAGCCGCTCTCGGTGTAGTGGACGTGCCAGCGCTGGCCCTCGTGGCCGGACAGCTGGGGGTGGACCGGGTGCCGGATCAGCAGTGAGTTCAGCCGCTGGGCGGCCTCGGCGCCCCGGCCCGCCGCGCAGTCGGCGAAGACGGCCCGGAACTCGGCCCGCAGCCCGCGCAGGGCCTCCAGGTCGGTGCGGCGGGGGCCCCTGCTCAGGTGCTCCCGGTCGGCGACCAGGGCGTGCAGGCCGTCCATGGTGGCCAGCCGGTCGCGGCCGTCCTCGTGGTAGCTGGCCGTGTTGGCCAGCCGGACGGCGAGTTCCGCGTATGTGGTCAGGTCCACATCCGCTCCCTGGCTGCGGGAGGTGCCACTCTTACCCAAACTATGTAAGGGGTTTCCCCGCCCCGTGCGTATTACACCCGCGCCCGGCCGGAACCGGGCCCCGTTCCGGATCCTGTGGCACAATGGGCGGACGGGTGACCCCCGGACGATCCGACCATGGCCGCGCGGCGCTGGCTCACCTTGACCGCCCGCAGCTGGCCCACGACCGGAAATCCTGCCTGGACCTTCGAGGGGTTAGTCATGCCCGAGTTTCCGTACGCCTCCGACCCGGTTTTTCAGATGCACCGGGGCGGCAAGATCGAGATCACTTCGTCGGTGCCGGTCAATGGTCCCGACGACCTGTCCCTGGCCTACACGCCCGGCGTGGCCCGGGTCTGCACGGCCATCGCCGACCAGCCCGAGCTGGCCCGCGCCTACACCTGGGTGGCCAACACGGTGGCCGTGGTCTCCGACGGCACCGCCGTGCTGGGCCTGGGCGACATCGGCCCCGAAGGGGCCATGCCGGTCATGGAGGGCAAGGCCCTGCTGTTCAAGAACTTCGGCGGCGTCGACGCGGTGCCCATCTGCCTGGCCTGCACGGACGTGGACGAACTGGTCGAGACCGTGGCCCGGCTGGCCCCGAGCTTCGGCGGCATCAACCTCGAGGACATCTCGGCCCCGCGCTGTTTTGAGGTGGAGGACCGGCTGCGCGAGCGGCTGGATATCCCGGTGTTCCACGACGATCAGCACGGCACCGCGATCGTGACCCTGGCCGCGCTGCGCAACGCGGCCCGGCTGACCGGCCGGGACCTGGGCGACCTGCGGGCCGTGGTCGCGGGCGCGGGCGCGTCCGGGGTGGCCGTGGCCAAGATCCTGCTCCGGGCGGGCATCGGCGACGTCGCCGTGTCCGACAGCAAGGGCCTGGTCTACCGGGGCCGGGACGGGCTGAACCCGGTCAAGGCCGAGCTGGCCGCGATCACCAACCGGGCCGGCCTGACCGGCTCCACCGAGGCCGCGCTGCGCGGCGCCGACGTGTTCATTGGCCTGTCCGGCGCGACCGTGGCCGAGTCCGCGATCGCGGCCATGGCCCCGGCCAGCATCGTGTTCGCGCTGTCCAACCCGGACCCGGAGATCCACCCGGACCGGGCCCGGCAGCACGCTCGCGTGGTGGCCACCGGGCGCAGCGACTTCCCCAACCAGATCAACAACGTGCTGGCCTTCCCAGGCGTGTTCCGCGGCGCCCTCGACGTGCGGGCCGCCCAGATCACCGAAGCCATGAAGCTGGCCGCCGCCGGCGCCATCGCCGCCCTGGTCGGTGACGACCTGGCCCCCGGCTATGTGATCCCCGGCCCGTTCGACTCCCGGGTCGCCCCGGCCGTGGCCACCGCGGTCGCGGACCAGGCCCGCGCCGACGGAGTCGCCCGGCTCTGAGTCCCATTATTCAGTCGAAGGTTGGTGGGTGTCCCTCCCACCAGCTGCTATCTCCCGGGGGGACGACCCCCCCGTACCCCCCGCTGCGCTCGGCGCCGGCGCACTAAGGTCATATCCATGTTTGCTGTCTCCGCTGTGCGCATCGATGCCGAAGACCCGCTGCACGGGCTGGAGCTGGGGGAGCGGCCCGACCCCACGGTGCCGGACGGCTGGACCACGGTCACCGTGCGGGCCGCCGCGCTGAACCACCATGACCTGTGGTCGCTGCGCGGGGTGGGCCTGTCCGCCGACCAGCTGCCCATCGTGCTCGGCTGTGACGCGGCCGGCCTCGATGAGGACGGCAACGAGGTCGTGGTGCACGCGGTCATCGGCGACCCGGACGCGGGCGGCGGCGACGAGACCCTGGACCCCCGGCGCAGCCTGCTGTCCGAGCGTTACGACGGCACGTTCGCCGAGAAGGTCGCGGTGCCGCGGCGAAACCTGGTGCCCAAGCCGGAGGCGCTGTCGTTCGAAGAGGCGGCCTGCCTGCCCACGGCCTACCTGACCGCGTACCGCATGCTGTTCACCAAGTCCGGCGCCCAGCCCGGCTCGACCATCCTGGTCCAGGGGGCCAGCGGCGGGGTGGCCACCGCGCTGATCACGCTGGGCCGGGCCGCGGGCTACCGGATCTGGGTCACCAGCCGCAGCGAGGAGAAGCGCCGGCTGGCCCTGGACCTCGGCGCCGACCAGGCCTTCGAGACCGGCGCCCGGCTGCCCGAGCGGGTCGACGTGGTGATGGAGACCGTCGGCGACGCCACCTGGAGCCATTCGGTCAAGTCGCTCAAACCCGGCGGCCGTATCGTCATCTCCGGCGCGACCAGCGGGCACATGCCGCCGGCCGAGCTGCAGCGGGTGTTCTTCCTGCAGCTGTCGGTGGTCGGTTCGACCATGGGCACCCGGGCCGAGCTGAATCGGCTGCTGGAGTTCTGTGAGCAGTCCGGGGCCCGGCCGCGGATCGGGATGCGGCTGCCGCTGCGCGAGGCGCGCGAGGGCTTCGCGGCCATGGCCCTGGGCGAGCAGTTCGGCAAGATCGTCTTTACCGTCGACTGAACCGATCCCGGCCTACGTCAGCACGTGGGGTCACGCCCAGGTGCTTGCTCCGGCGAACAGAACGTGACCTCGGGGTAGCTGGGCGTTGACCGATCCAGCATGGCTGGTGGTCTGCTCCGCAGATGCTCGTCGAAGCAGGCCCGGACGTAGGCACGGGTGATGTCCAGGGACCGGGCTCCGGACAGGGCGGCACCGGTGTCGATGCCGATCTGGTCCGCCAGCAGCCCGAGGTCGGTGAAGGAGGCGTGTACCGCGCCGGCCACCACCAGCCACCGCTTCCAGCCGGTCAGGAGTTTCCAGTCGCGCTCCCAGGCGGTCACGGCACCGCCGCTTCCCGGGGTGTACGAGGATTGCTTGCCCACCAGGAAAACCGGTCGTGACAGGCCGCGGTCCGGGATCGGGGTGGAAGTGGCGCCGTCCAGGTCGATGCCGGCGCGGAGGCGGGAGTCAGCCAGCAGGGCGGCGATGGCGGCCGCGCCGCCGACGGAATGACCGGCCATCGCCATCCGGGACGGGTCGATCAGCCCGGCGCCGGGCCAGGCCGGGCTGGGCCCGGTGAGTTCATCGAGCACGAAGGAGACATCGGCGGCCCGGCCTGCCACCACCTTGGCCCAGAACTCCCGGCCGCGGCGGGGTGCCTCACGGGCCAGGCAGGTTGTGACCCGCCCGTCGGGAAAAGCCGTGGCGAAGCTTTCGTACGTGTGATCAATTCCGGCCACCACGTAGTCGTGGCTGGCCAGGTCCTCGGCCAGCGCCGTGAGCGTGCTGCGGGGATTGGTGAAGCCGGGGGAGAGAACGACGAGGGGGAGGCCGTGCTGGCGACCGGCCGGTGCGGCGTCGCTGATCGCGTTGACCCGGACCATGCTCAGCGCGTCCGGCCGGACGCCGGTGATGCCCCTGCTCGTGAGCTGGAGCTCGGACTCCGCTGGCGTCATGTACCGGGCCCGTGGCCGGTCCGACGGCGCCGCCGGATACCACAGCGAGACCATGAGCTCTCGTGCGTCCATCCCCGCCGCCCAGGGATCGGCGCGGGAGACGTCCTTCAGGTACAAGGACGTGGTACCGACGGCGGATGGACCCGTCGGCTCAGGTAGCCGTGCCGCGTACCCGGGCCCGAGCGGTGCGCGGCCGGGGTCGCCAGAAGTCCCCATGCTGCCCATCATCACCGACGGAGCCGGGTGGGCCGGTACCCGGCCGACCATGGGTCCGGCGGCACGGTTGGCCGGGCAGGCTCGGGCGCGCTAGCCGGGAGTGGGGCCACCGGGGTCCGGGGCAGCACTCGTTGATGGCCCGGCGCCGGCGGCGGACTCCGGGCTGGGATCCGGCTCGTCCTCGGCCGGAGCGTGCGGGCCGTTCGGGCGCCCGGGCCCGGAACTCGCGGCCCCGGAGCCCGCGGGGCCGGAGCCTGCGGGCCCGGAGCCGAAGATCTCGGTCCGCACCCGGTCCAGGGTCTCGTCCAGGATGATGCGCAGCTCGGCCAGGGCGTCCTCGCCCGCTCCGGCACTGGCCTGCCAGGCCATGCGCCGCATCTCGCGGACGAAGTCCTTGACCGTGTGCTCC
>DASXMW010000162.1:0-3034 GCA_036495425.1 Streptosporangiaceae bacterium
GGCACCCGCCGATTGTCTCAGTCCTCCGCTGATGTGCCAGCATGCCGTGGTGAGCGATGTGAGCCGGTTCGGGGACGGCAGCGCGGGCGACGCGGACTACGCGGCCATCGGGACCTCGTACTCGGGCTACCGGCGCCCGGACCGGCGGATCGCGGCCCGGATCAGCCGGGCCCTGGGGCCGGCCCGGACCGTGCTGAACGTGGGGGCCGGGGCGGGCTCCTACGAGCCGGCCGGCCGGCAGGTCACCGCGGTCGAGCCGTCCGCGTCGATGCGGGCCCAGCGCCCGCCGGGCCTGGTCCCGGCCGTCGACGCCACCGCCGAGGACCTGCCGTTCGCCGACGCCACATTCGACGCGGCCATGACCACGTTCAGCGTGCACCAGTGGAGCGATCTGGGCGCGGGCCTGCGCGAGGTGCGCCGGGTCACCCGCGGCCCGGTGGTCGTGCTGACCTGCGACCCGGAGCTGCTGGACCGGTTCTGGCTCGACGAGTACGCCCCCGAGGTCATCGCGACCGAAGCCCGGCGCTACCCGCCGATCAGGGTCCTGGCCGAGGGCCTGACCGGCCCGGGCGGGCTGGTGAGCGCGACCCTGGCCGGCGCGGTCAGCACGGTCACGGTGCCGATCCCGCTGGACTGCACGGACGGCTTCAACGAGGCCTACTACGGCCGCCCCGAGGTCCTGCTCGACCCGGCCGCCCGGCTGGCCTGCTCGGCCTGGAGCTTCGTCGAGCCCGAAGTCCACGACCGCTTCGCCCGTGACCTCGGCGGCGACCTGGCCAGCGGCGCCTGGGACCGGCATTACGGTCAGCTGCGCCGCCAGCCCAGCTTCGACGGTTCGCTGGTCCTGGTCACTTCGATTCCCTGAGCGCCGGTTCAGAACAAGGTGGCGGGGCCCACGGGAGCCGGCTCGGGGAGCGGGTCGAGCTCGGGCACCCGGGCCCGCACCTCGTCGTGGAACCGGCGGGCCAGCTCCGGGGCCTGCACGTTGTCCGGCGTGTGCACGAACACGGTCGGCGACCGCCCCTCGCGCAGCCAGCCGGTCACCACCTCGAGCCAGGGCTGCCAGCCGGCCGCGGTCTCGTCCGGGTCGTCCCGGCCCAGGTAGCGGACGACCGGCCGGTCGGTCAGGGCCCGGGTCCGGCGGGGCACCCGCGGCTTCTTGGTCCAGGCCTGCCGCTCGGCCTCGGTGACCGGCGGCCGTCCGTACAGGACGGTGGTGTCGAACGGCACCCACTCGGCGCCAATCGTGCCCAGCACCTGCTCCAGTTCCCGCTCCCAGCGCGGGTCGGCGAAGAACGCGCGGTGCCGGACCTCGACCGCGTACCGGTACTGGCGCGGCAGCCGGCGCATGAAGCCCGCGAGCGCGCCCAGGTCGGCCGGGGCGAACGACGGCGGCAGCTGGATCCACAGCGTGTGGGCCCGCGGGCCGAGCGGCTCGACCGCGTTCAGGAACGCGCGCATGGGGCCGGCCACGTCGCCGTCGAGGTGCTGCTCGTGGGTGACCGGCCGGGGCAGCTTGAGCACGAACCGGAAGCCGGGCTCGGTCTGGGCGGCCCAGGACCGCACCGTGTCCTCGGGCGGCGTGGCGTAGAAGGTGGTGTTGCCCTCGACCGCGTTGCACCAGGTGGCGTACGCGCGCAGGCGTTCCCGCGGGCCCAGCCCGGGCGGCAGGTAACGGCCCGGCCAGGGCGGGTACTGCCACATCGCGCAGCCGACGTGCAGTTCCATGGGCTCGAGGGTACTGGGGCGTTAGCATGATGCGGTCATGTCACCATCGGCCACTACTCCCTCGGGCCGCGCGCCGCAACGCCGGAACGAGCAGGCCCGGCTGGCGGTCCTGCACGCCGCCGACGACCTGCTGGCCGAACGCGGGTTCGCCGGCCTCACCATCGAGGGGATCGCGGCCCGGGCCGGGGTGGCCAAGCAGACCATCTACCGCTGGTGGCCGTCCAAGGTCGACGTCCTGCTGGACACGCTGATCGACGACTCGCAGGAGAACCTGGCCGTGCCCGACACCGGCTCGGCGGTCGAGGACGCCCGCAGCTACCTGCGCACCCTGGCCCGGTTCATCACCGGGGACCCGGCCGGGAAGGTGCTGCTGGCCCTGATCGGGGAGGCCCAGCACGACGCCGGGATGGCCCAGGTCTTCCACACCCGCTACCTCGACCCGCAGCGCGAGGCCGAGCGGGCCATGCTGGCCCGCGGCGTCACCTCCGGCGAGCTGGCCGCCGATCTGGACGTCGACCAGGCCCTGGACCGGCTGCGCGGGCCCCTCTTCTACCGGGCCATGGTCAGCGGCGGCTCGCTCGCTCCCGCCTTCACCGACCAGCTGGTCGCGGACGTTCTGGGTGCTGGTGCGGCACGACGGCGGTGATGACCCGGGTGTGCTGTCCAGCCCGGAGCTGACCCCGGCGTGGCCGGGCGGGGCCCCTCCCCCGGCCGCCGGTTGAAGGCGACTGGTCAGGGTAGCGACGTTCGATATTTGATCGAAGGTCTACTCCGCGGGTCCCCACCCGGGCGGAGCGTCAACGGCGGGGGTCCAGAGCATGAAGTTCGCGCGGTCCGAGGATGACCTGACCGGAGAGGTGGCCGTGGTGACCGGGGCGTCCCGCGGGCTCGGCCTGCTGCTGGCCACCGAGCTGGCCCGGCGCGGGGCAGCCGGCTGCTGATCGGTGCCCAGAACCAGGCCGAACTCGACCGGGCCGCGGCCCGGCTGCGCGAGTCGGGGGCCGGTGCAGGGTGCGCGGGACCTGTGGTGGGCCGTGGCCCAGGCCAGTGACACCGTCCGCCAGCTCGGCAAACCATCACGAAAGACCACGCATCAGCCAGAATCAATCCTCCCCGGCCCCCGGCCCGTAGCAGGTACCTAGGTACTGCAATGGCGCTGGCCGGAGATCCGGAGGATCGAAGCGATGAACGTCGCCGCCCTGTTCGCCTGGTTGCTGACCGTGTGCGGCGGCCTCATCCTCCTCATGATCTGGATCATCGAGTACGACAGCGAGTTCCAGAGCACGGCCGCGACCCGGCTGCCGGT
>DASXMW010000163.1:0-2693 GCA_036495425.1 Streptosporangiaceae bacterium
CGAGCGCAGCGCCGACCTGGAGGCGGCGGGCAAGGGGCTGCTCGAGGCGGCCCGGGCCGCCGCGGCCCACCGCGCGTCGGTGGCCGAGGGCATCAAGGCCAAGCTCAAGAAGGTGGCGGCCCAGTTCGACCGCCTCGACCAGGAGTACGGCGGGTACGGCGCGACCCTGGACTTCCCTGAGCCCGAGCCGCCGGCCGAGCCGGACAAGCCGTGGCGCTGGACCGTCACCCCGAAGTGGCGCCGGGCCGAAGGCCAGCGCATGTCGCCCTACAACCTGCGCGGCAACACGGCCCAGATGGATGAGAAGGCGGTCAAGCTGGTCTGCGCGGCCGCGCTGGCCGGCGGCACCGACCGGCCGCTGCTGCTGATCCTGGACGAGCTCGGTCGCAACCTGGGCAAGCAGCACCGCACCGAGGCGGTGGCGCTGTTCGAGCGGATCGGCCGCGACCGGAACATCACCGTGATCGGCGCGCTCCAGGACGACATGGAGCGCTACGCCATCGACGCCTCCGGCCTGTACGTGAAGCTGCGCCGCAGCTCGGACGCGAGCCCGTACAACTCGGCGCCCGTGGTCACCGGGCACGACGGCAACCAGGTCCGGCTGGCCCTGCTACACGACTGGCTGTCCGGCCACTACCCGGCGCTGCCGTCCTCGGACGAGGACCCGGACGCCGCATCGGACGGCTCGGGCTCCTCGTCGCTGGGCGCGCCCACCAGCAGCGGGGTCATGGTGTAGAGCTTGTCCAGGCCGAGCTGCTGGGCGTCGGCCGCGACCACGCCCTCCTGCTTCTGCGCCTTCTCGGCGGTCTGCTTGGCCAGCTCGGACGCGAGCGCGCCCAGCTGCCGCACGCCGGCCCCGTCGACCAGGATGTGGCTGGCCGTCAGCACGGTGACCCCGCGCACCTCGCGGTCGGCCTGATCCGGATCGGACAGCACCGCGCCCACCCGGGCCTCGTCGAACGGGTTGGTGGGGTGACGGCCGAGGATGTTGCGCTCGTTCACCACCCACTCGTGGAACTTCGCCACCTGGCCTTCCAGCGGCAGCGCCTTCACGTCGTCCGCGGTCAGGCCGAACTTCTTGCCCTTGGCGAAGCAGCGGTCGTAGGCGGTCAGCGCGGCCGACCAGAGCGCCGGCGGGATCACCTCGTCCTGCTCTTCTTCCGCTTTGACCAGCTCGGACAGCAGCCGCTTGCAGCACTCCATGACGAACTGCAGGTCCTTGATGGTGGCGATCTGATCGGCGAGCAGCTGGGCCGAGGGCAGCTCGAGGCCTACGGTCAGGGTGTCAGCGTCCGTCATGACATCCCAGTCTGGGCCCTGACCCGCCCCGGCCAGGTCTCAATTCGGAACAAGAAACCGGCAGGGCACAATGGGGGGATGCTGCCGGAACGGCTCGCGGCCCGTGTCGTCCTGCTCGATCCGGACCGCCGCGTCCTGCTGATGCGCTACGACGACGGGCCGCCGAACGGCAGCCACTGGACCACCCCCGGCGGCGGCCTCAACGAGGGCGAGGACTTCCGGGCCGGCGCCCTGCGCGAGCTGGCCGAAGAGACCGGCTGGACCGACATCCCGCTGCTCGGCGAGGTGCTGCGGCGGTCGCTGACCATGGAGTACGCGGGCCGCCAGATACGCCAGCGGGAACGGCTCTACCTGGCCCGCACCGATCGGTCGCGGCGCGAGATCCAGGGCGTGGAGGAGATGCACGCCACCGACCACATCGCGGCCTGGCGCTGGTGGACCCTGGACGAGCTGGACGCCACCACCGAGCGGGTGTGGCCGGTGGGCCTGGCCGGCCTGATCCGCGCGGCCCTGGCCACCCAGCCCTGACCCGCCCAGCCCGCCGCCCAGTCGCGACCCCGGCTCATTCGCCGACCGGGCCGCCGGAGATCTCGCTCACGATGTCCAGCTGCCCCACGTGCCGGGCGTACTCCTGGAACAGGTGGAACAGGATCCGTTCGAGCGTGGGCGGATCGGCGCCGTCCCACCGGTCGCCGGGCCGCCCGACCTCGTCCAGGTCGTGCTTGTCCACGATCTCCCGGGTCCGGGCCGCCTGGGCCAGCAGGGCGGCCTCCAGGTCATCAAGGGTCTCGTCCGGCCCCACGTACCAGCGGCCGTCCCGGCGGTCGCCCCACGGGTCGGCCCGGTCCTGCCCCTCGAAGCCCCATTCCAGCCAGCGCATCTCCACGTAGGTCAGGTGCTTGATCAGCTCGATCGGCGTCCACCCGGACAGCAGCCGGCTGGTGCGCAGCTCGCCCGGGGGCAGACCGGACAGCTTGTTCACCACCCGGTCCCGGAAGAAGTCCAGGTAGCGCAGGAACACCTCGGCCCGGGACGCGGCCGGCTCGGTGGGCTCGGGAAACGGAACCGTCACCCTCCCAGCCTGACCCACCCAGGCCCCACGAACCACTCATTTCCCTGGCGAATCCGCGGGGTCAAAGGGCCTCCCGGAACCGCGCAACCCTGTGGTATATGTCCTAGCTCAGGTAAATATCGGCCGCATGCTGCGGCGATGGAAGCTGACGAGCATGCGGGACTGGGAGACAGATGGACGGGAACCAGGCCAGGGAACGCCTGCTCAGCGAGCGCGCCGAGGTCCTGGAGATGCTGCGCGAGTCCGAGGCCGAGATCGCCGCCGACCGCGCCGAAGCGGCCGAGAACGGTGAGCTCGAGGACCCCGTGCCCGCGGTCAGCGC
>DASXMW010000164.1:0-11575 GCA_036495425.1 Streptosporangiaceae bacterium
ATGGAGCAGCGGGTCCGCCGCCTGGCCGGGACGCTGGCCATCGAGTCCGAGCCCGGCCACGGCACCGCGATCTCAGCCATCATCCCGGCCATCCCACGGGCTGGCGTTACGGCGACGGAGACAGCAACTGATGAGTGATCCGATCCGGGTGCTGATCGTGGACGATCATCCCGTAGTCCGGGACGGCCTGCGCGGCATCTTCGAGAGCACCACGGAGTTCGAGGTGGCCGGCGAGGCCGGCAATGGCGCCGAGGCCGTGATCCGGGCCCGCGCGCTCCGGCCCGATGTGGTGCTGATGGACCTGCGCATGCCCGACGTGGACGGCGTTACCGCGATCAAACGGCTGTCCGAGCTGGGCCTGGAAACCCGGGTGCTGGTCCTCACCACCTACGACACCGACAGCGACGTGGTGCCCGCGATCGAGGCCGGCGCCACCGGCTACCTGCTCAAGGACGCGCCCCGCAGCGAGCTGCTGCGGGCCGTGCGGGCTGCGGCCCGCGGCGAAGCCGTGCTGTCGCCGTCGGTGGCCACGCGGCTGCTCGGCCAGGTGCGGGCGCCCGCCCGCGAACCGCTGAGCAACCGTGAGCTGGACGTCCTGGCCCTGGTGGCCCGGGGCACGTCGAACCGGGACACCGCCACCCGCCTGTTCATCAGCGAGGCCACGGTCAAGACCCACCTGCTGCACATCTACGCCAAGCTCGGCGTCAACGACCGGGCCGCCGCCGTGGCCACCGGCTTCGAACGCGGCCTGCTACCCCGCGCCGTCGACTAACCCCCGGCCTCCTGCCACCCGCACTCCTGCCACCGGCACTCCCGCCACCCGAAAAGTGTGCGATACATGTCGCCCTGGACAGTCGCCCTGGCAGCAGATTTCGCACACTTTTCTCGTCGGCCGAGTCTCGTCAGGTAGCATGTATGCGTCATGCATATGTCTAATGTGGTCACTGCATGGGCGCTGAGCCTTCACGATGAGCTGGCGGTGGTGGCCGAAGATCTCGGGATCGGCGTGCGCGACATCGCGGCGATAACCCTGGTGGCGAGCCACCCTGAGGTGCCGGTGGACTGGCTGCGGGCCCGGATCGGGTTGTCCCAGCCGGGCACGGTCCGGCTGCTGGACCGGCTCAGCGCCGCGGGCCTGCTCCGGCGGTCGGCCCGGGAGGGGCGCACGGTGCACCTGACCGTCACCCTGGCCGGGCAGGACCTGCTGGCCCGCTGGGCCCGCCAGCGCGACCAAGCCGTGCACCGTCTGACCGCGGGCCTCACCGGCCAGCAGCAGGCCGAGCTGGCCGAGCTGATGGCGCTGACCCTGAGCACTCCGGACCGGCCGCGGGCCGGCGCCGACCAGGCCTGCCGGACCTGCGACTGGCCCGCCTGCGGGGACGACTGCCCGGTGGACCGTTCCGTCCGCTCGTGACCGGGACCCAGGCCCGAGCCAGCCGCTCCGGGCGCTCCGGGTACTCCGGTCGCTCCGGTCGCGATCGCTCCCGGCTGCCGTGGTCGCTGTACGCGCTGGCCGCGGCGGTCGTGCTCGACCTCAGCGCCGATACCTTCGTAATGTTCACCGTGCTGTGGATCGCCGGCCCGCAGGGCTGGACCGGGGTCAAAACCGCGGTGGTGGTCGTGGCCCTGCGGCTGCCGGCCCTGGCCGGCGGCTGGCTGGGTGGCCGCGGCGTCGACCGGTTCGGCCCCAAGCCGATGATGATCGGCCAGGCGCTGCTCCGCGTCGGCTGCCTGGCCGGGCTCTCGGCCGGGGCCTGGGCGGGCCGGTTCCCGCTCGGGCTGGTTCTCGTGCTCGGCGGCCTCAGCGGTGCGGCCCTGCCGGTCAGTTACGCCGGGGCCCGCACGCTGGTGCCGCGGATCCTGCCCGCCGATCAGCTGGCCCGGGGTAACGCCTGGCTGGCCGTGGGCGACCAAGCCTCACTGATCGCCGGGGCGGTCCTGGTCGGGCCGCTGGTGGCCGCGCTGGGAGCCGGACGGGCCCTGCTGGCTCCCGTGGCCATGCTGCTGGCCGCGACCGGACTGTTCGCCCTGCTGCCCGGGCCGGCCGGGGCCAGCCCGCGTTCACACCCCGCTGATAACAGCAAGAGGCCCAGTGGGCCGTCGCCGTGGCGGAGCAGGCCGGTGCTGGCCCTGCTCGCGCTGTCGTTCGTGTACTACCTGGCCTACGGGCCGTTCGAGCCGGCCCTGCCCTACTTCACCCGCGAGCACCTGCACGCCGGGCCCGGCGCCTACAGCATCTTGTGGGTCGTGTTCGGGGCCGGAGCGCTGGCCGGCCTCAGCCAGGCTCCGCGGCTCAGCCGCCGGCGGCCAGGGGTGGTCAACGCGGCGGGCACCGCGCTGTGGGCGGTGGTCACCCTTCCGCTGCTGTGGTGCACCTCGGTCATCCCGGCCGCCGCGGTCATGCTGGCCTCCGGGGCCGTGTGGGGGCCGTACCTGGCCGTCGAGGCCACCGCGCTGCAGCAGTGGGTCGTACCCGCCTGGCACGGGCGGCTGTTCGGCATCCAGCACGCCATCCTGGGGGTCGCCAGCCCGCTGGGGGCGGCGGCCGGCAGCCTGGCCCTGGCCAGGGTGGCCAGCGGCCCGGTGCTCGGCGCGGCCATGGCCGGCTGTCTGGTGGCGGGCCTGGCCATCGGCGCGACGCCTGCGATCAGGCGCGGGTGAGCAGATAGCGGCAGAGCAGGAAGCCCTGGTCCTCCAGCACGTGCCCCAGGGACAGCGGCAGGCCGCCGGGCAGTGTTGGTCGAGGCAGGCCCGGGCCGGCCAGGATGCGGCCGCCGTCGCCCGCGGCCAGCAGCGGGCTGATCGTCAGGCACAGATCGTCCAGGCGGGCCGCCGCCACGAACTGGGCCAGCAGGTGCGGGCCGCCCTCGCACAGCACCCGGTGCAGCCCGCGCGAAGCCAGCGCGTCGATCGCCTGACCCAGATCCACCGAGTCGGGCCCGGCCACGATGACGTCGGCGACCTCGGCCGCCGCGGAACGACGATCCGGCGGGGCCTTCTCGGTGGTGATGACGATGGTCCGGGCATCGGCCGGGGCCTCGGTGAACAGGCTGGTGGACAGGTCCAGGTCCAGCGACCCGGTGATGACCGCGATGGGCGGGGTCGCGGTCCGGCCCGCCCGCAGGCCCGGCACCATGGCCGAGGTCTGGGCGGGCCGGTAGTGCTCGTCCCGGACGGTGCCCGAGCCGGCCACCACCACGTCGGCCTGGCTGCGCAGGATGCGGAAGATCCGCCGGTCCGCGTCGCCGGACAGGCCGCCGGACCGGCCGTCCAGGGATGCGGCCCCGTCCACACTCTCCACCATGTTGCCCCGCACCCACGAGCGCCCGGCCCGGCCACCGGCCGAAGGATGGGCGTAGAGCCCGCCCACGTCGGGATCGGCCACCGCCGAGGGAAACAGCTGACGCACGCTAACTCCGTCCCGCCGGGGAGCACAGCACCACCGTCGACCGGGCTGCCACCTTGAGCTGGGCCCGGGCGGCCAGCGAGGGCAGTTCGGACTGCAGGGCCGGGATCCGCGGCCCGCAAGTGTCGATGTAGACCTGCCAATGGGCCCCGTAGCGGGCCTCGGGCAGCGTGAACGTGACCTGGTCCCCGCCCGCGTTGAACAACAGCAGGAACCGGTCGTCGCTGATGCGCTCGCCCCGCGGGTCGGGCTCGCTGATCGCGTCACCGTTCAGGAACACGGCCAGGGCCATGGCCCCGTCCTCCCGCCAGTAGCTGACCGTGACCTCGCGTCCCTGCGGGGTCAGCCACACGATGTCCCCCGGGCCCTCGGCCGTCTCGGTGGCCAGCCGCCCGAGGAAGAACCGGCGGCGCCGGAACACCGGGTGTTCGCGGCGCAGCCGGGACAGCGTGCGGGTGAAGCCGACCAGATCCTGGGCGGAGCCGGCCAGCGACCAGTCCACCCAGGACACCTCGTTGTCCTGGCAGTAGGCGTTGTTGTTGCCATCCTGGGTCCGGCCGAACTCGTCCCCGGCCGTGAGCATGGGCACGCCCTGGGAGCAGAACAGCGTGGTCAGGAAGTTCCGCTTCTGCCGGGCCCGCAGTTCCGTGATCTCCGGGTCACCGGCCGGTCCCTCGACCCCGCAGTTCCAGGACCGGTTGTCATCGGTGCCGTCCCGGTTGCCCTCTTCGTTGGCCTCGTTGTGCTTCTGGCCGTAGCTGACCAGGTCCTGCAGGGTGAACCCGTCGTGACAGGTCACGAAGTTGATCGAGGCCACCGGGCGCCGGGCGCTGGTCTCGTACAGGTCGCTCGACCCGCTCAGCCGGGACGCGAACTCCGGCAGCGTGCCCGGGCGGCCCCGCCACAGGTCGCGCACGGTGTCCCGGTACTTGCCGTTCCACTCGGTCCACAGCGGCGGGAAGTTGCCCACCTGGTAGCCGCCCTCGCCCACGTCCCACGGCTCGGCGATGAGCTTGACCTGCGATACCACCGGGTCCTGCTGGACCAGGTCGAAGAACGTGGACAGCCGGTCCACGTCGTGCAGCTCGCGGGCCAGGGCCGAGGCCAGGTCGAACCGGAACCCGTCCACGTGCATCTCGGTGATCCAGTACCGCAGCGAGTCCATGATCAGCTGCAGCGAGTGCGGGTGCCGGACGTTGAGGCTGTTGCCGCAGCCGGTGTAGTCGACGTACCGGGACTTGTCGTGATCGCCGAGCCGGTAGTACGAGGCGTTGTCGATGCCGCGGAAGGACAGGGTGGGCCCCAGGTGGTTGCCTTCGGCGGTGTGGTTGTAGACCACGTCCAGGATGACCTCGATGCCCGCGTCGTGCAGGGTCTTGACCATGGTCTTGAACTCGCCGACCTGCTCGCCCAGGTGGCCGGCCGAGGAGTACCGGTTGTGCGGGGCCAGGAACCCGATCGTGTTGTAACCCCAGTAGTTGGTCAGCCCCCGCCCGACCAGGGCCTGCTCGGGCACGAACTGGTGCACCGGCATCAGCTCGACCGCGGTCACGCCCAGCCGCAGCAGGTGCTCGGTGATGGCCGGGTGGGCCAGGCCGGCGTAGGTGCCCTGCTCGCCGGGCGGGATGTCCGGGTGCTGCAGGGTCAGGCCGCGGACGTGGGCCTCGTAGATCACGGTCTCGTGGTACGGGGTGCGCGGCGGCCGGTCGTTGGCCCAGTCGAAGAACGGGTTGATGACCACGTTCTTGGGCATGCTGGCCGCGCTGTCGGCGGTGTTACGGAGCCGGGGGTCGCTGAACTGGTAGGAGAACAGCGACTCGTCCCAGGTGAGCCGGCCCTGCATGGCCTTGGCGTACGGGTCGAGCAGCAGCTTGGAGCGGTCGCAGCGCAACCCGCGGGCCGGGTCGTAGGGGCCGTGCACGTGGTAGCCGTAGCGCTGGCCCGGGCCGACCCCGGGCAGGTAGGCGTGCCAGACGAACCCGTCCACCTCGGTCATCCGCATCCGGGTCTCGGTGTGCGGCGTGTCGGCCGCGGTGCCGTCCCCGGCGAACAGGCACAGCTCGACCTCGTCCGCGACCTCAGAGAACAGCGCGAAGTTGGTGCCCCATCCGTCCCAGGTAGCCCCCAAGGGATAAGGCATACCCGGCCAGCTGTGCATCCGCCTCCTTCTGCCGATCCCCGGCGGACGTGACCGCGGGCCTGCCCCGTAAGCGTACCGGGGCCCCGGGCAAGAGCCGAAGAGGTCGAAGAAAAGGCCAGGTCAGCCCGCTGCGGCGGCGTTGCCGTCGGCCAGCGTCTCGGCGTAACGGCCGAGCACCACGTCGGCGATCTCGGGGGCGGCCCCGAGCACGGGGGAGACCCCGGCCGCGCCCGCCGCCAGGCAGTCCCGGCGGACCTGGTCGGCGAAGACGCCGGGGGAGAGCAGGTAGGTGGCCACCAGCACCTGCCGGGCTCCCGCGGCCCGGGCCGACGCGACCGCGTCGGCCGGGGACGGGGCGGCCGCCGACGCGTACGCGGGCAGCACGGCCCGCCAGCCGCGCCGGGCCCGCCAGCGCGCGGCCAGCCCGGAGATCACGCCGGCCGCGGCCGAGTCACTGGACCCCGCGGCCGCCAGCACCACGGCGGTCTCGCCCGGATCGAAGCCCCCGCCACCCGGAATCTCGCCCAGCCGGCGTTCCAGCGCCCGCAGCAGCAGCGGGTGCGGCCCCAGCGGCCGCCCGTAGCTGACCGCCAGCCGGGGATGGGCGGTGCCGGCCTCGCGCAGCACCCCGGGGATGTCCGCCTTGCTGTGGTAGGCCGCGGTGAGCAGCAGCGGCAGCACCACCGCCTCGCCGTCGCTCTCATCGGCGGCGGCCAGGGCCTGGGCCAGGCTGGGCGCGGCGTGCCCCAGGTAGGCGGCGCGCACGTCCAGGCCGGGGAAGCCGGCCGTCTCGGCCCGCTGCCGGACCAGGTCCAGCAGCGCGCTGACGCTGGCCGCGGCGCGCGGGTCCGAGCTGCCGTGGGCCGCCGCGATCAGCGGCGGCGGCCCGGCGGACCCGGCCGGGGCCGAACCGCGAACGGGAACGCTCAGAGGTGGATACCGCATTCGGTCTTCCCGGTACCGGACCAGCGGCCCGCCCGGGGGTTCTCGCCCGGGGCCACCTTGCGGGTGCAGGTCGCGCAGCCGATCGACGGGTAGCCGTCGTAGACCAGCGGGTTGACCAGGATGCCGTTCTCGGCGATGTAGTCGTCGACCTGCTTGCCGGACCAGCTCGCGATGGGGTTGACCTTGACCATCTCGCGGCGGCCGTCCCACTCGACCACGTTGGCCTCCCGGCGCTCGACGGTCTCGTCCCGGCGCACCCCGGTGATCCAGGCGTCGTAGTTGCCCAGCGCCCGCTCCAGCGGCTCCACTTTGCGCAGGTAGCAGCACAGATCCGGGTTGCGGCCGTACAGCCGCGGGCCCAGCTCGGCGTCCTGCTCGGCCACGGTCCGCGAGGGCGTGACGTTGATCAAGTTGACCGGGTAGACCGCGGACACCGCGTCCCGGGTCCCGATGGTCTCCGGGAAGTGGTAGCCGGTGTCCAGGAACACCACGTCGATGCCCGGCTTGATCTGGGACGCGACGTGGATGATCACGGCGTCGGTCATCGAGGACGTGACGCAGATCCGGTCCCCGAACGTGTCCGTGGCCCAGCGCAGGATCTCATCGGCGGGCGCCTCGGCGAGCGCTTCGGCCGCCTCGGCCACCAGCTTTTCCATGCGGTGCGGTTCCTCCAGCACGAGGTCAGTGGCCGCGGAACTCACAGAGCAGCTCCTATTCCGGCAAAGCGTAGCTGGAAACTCCTGGTGCAGCTACGGCAGTGCCAATCCCCATCGACTGATCCCTGCGGTTCGAGGTCTTCTTCCCCGCAGTACGGGCAGTAGAACGGTACGGCCCGACCGGTATGGCTGGTCACGAGAGGTCCTCCTCGCTCGCCCGTACAGTCCACTCGGCGAAGGTCTCGCCCGGTTCCTTACTGGCTGCGAACCGGCTGAGTACCCGTTCCACGTAATCAGGAAGCTGGTCGGCGGTGGCCTTCAGCCCCCGGACCTTGCGCCCGAAGCCGGACGCCGATCCGTCCCCGCCCGCCAGGCTGCCACCCAGGTGGATCTGGAATCCCTCCACCTGCTGGCCGTCCGGCCCGGTGACCAGCGAGCCCTTGAGCCCGATATCCGCAGTCTGGATGCGGGCGCAGGAGTTGGGGCAGCCATTCACATTGATCGTTACCGGATCGGTGAAGTCGGGCAGCCGCTTCTCCAGCTCGCCGATCAGGTCCATCGCCCGGGCCTTGGTCTCCACGATGGCCAGCTTGCAGAACTCGATTCCGGTGCAGGCCATGGTGTGACGGCGGAACGGGCTCGGGTTGACCTGCAGGTCGGCGGCCTCCAGCTCGTCGACCAGGGCGTCGACCTGGTCGGCGGGCACGTCGAGGATCACCATCTTCTGCTCGGTGGTCGTCCGCACCCGGCCGCGGCCGTAGCGGGCGGCCAGGTCGGCGATGGCGTCCAGGGCGTCGGCGTCCACGCGGCCCACCCGGGGGGCGAAGCCCACATAGTTCAAGCCGTCCACCTGCGGGTGCACTCCCACGTGGTCACGCACCCCGCCGCGCGGCGTCCCGGGCGCGGGCCCGTCCGGCAGCGCGTAGCCCAGGTACTCCTTCTCCAGCACCTCGCGGAACTTCTCCGGCCCCCAGTCGGCGACCAGGAACTTGATCCGGGCCCGGTGCCGCAGCCGCCGGTAGCCGTAGTCGCGGAACACCGAGACCACCCCGGCCCAGACCTCGGCCACCTGGTCGGGCCGGACGAACGCGCCCAGCCGCTTGCCGATCATCGGGTTGGTGGACAGGCCGCCGCCGACCCACAGGTCGTACCCGACCTCGCCCGAGGCCGAGGTCACGCCGACGAAGGCCACGTCGTTGATCTCGTGCACGGTGCACTGGCCCGCGCACCCGCTGATCGTGGTCTTGAACTTGCGGGGCAGGTTGGAGAACGCGGGGTCGCCGATGAAGCGCTCCTGGACCTCTTCGATCTGCGGCGTCCCGTCGAGGGCCTCGTCACCGTCCAGCCCGGCCAGCGGGCAGCCCAGGATCACCCGCGGGGTGTCGCCGCAGGCTTCGGTGGTGGACAGGCCGACCGCCTCGAGCTTCTCCCAGATCTCCGGGACGTGCTCGATCTCGATCCAGTGCAGCTGGATGTTCTGCCGGTCGGTGACGTCGGCGGTGCCGCGGGCGAACCGGCGCGAGATGTCCCCGATGACGTGCAGCTGCTCGCTGCTCAGCTGACCGCCGTCGATCCGGACCCGGAGCATGAAGTAGCGGTCGTCCAGCTCCTCGGGCTCCAGGATGGCGGTCTTGCCGCCGTCGATCCCCGGCCGGCGCTGCGTGTACAGCCCGAACCAGCGGAACCGCCCGCGCAGGTCGGCCGGGTCGATGGAGTCGAAGCCCGCCTTGGAGTAAACGTCGATGATCCGCTGACGGACGTTGAGCCCGTCATCGTTCTTCTTGTTTTCCTCGTTCTTGTTGAGCGGCTCTCGATAGCCGAGCGCCCACTGACCTTCACCGCGGGTGCGGCGTGGTGCGCGCTTAGCCGTGCTCGGGGGCATGCAACTCGTGTCCTTCGGCTCAGCCGGGCGTGCGGCGTGAACCGGAGGCAGGGCAACCAGAGACACTGCCCGCCTGACGAGGCCGGTTCCGCGACACGCGCCCGGTCTACGTGAACGGGCGGGGTCAGCAGTCAGGCAGACAGATCGCGCTGTGGACGCGGAGCAGGTCAACATGCCTGCGCGCGACGAGCAAAGGGTCCACAGCACTCATACCAATAGCATCACACGCATATGCACCGGCTGTCCATGCAGCCGGGCCAGTCTGGGCGGCGGGGGCCGCACCTGCGTATGACGTCACGTCTGCGCCAACAGCACCCCGAACCGGCCTTATTCCGCCCAGCCGGAAATTTTCGCCTAATCGCGGGTTCAGCCCTGGCGGATCCAGCCCAGCGTGGGCTCGGCCTCGGTATCGGTCTGGCCGGACGGAAGGTGCTGACAATCACACCAGTTACCGCCGGGGCAGTCCTCGTGGTGACGCTCCCGGCACGGTACGCAAACCATGGCTCCTTCTTACCAACAACAACGGGCCACGGACAGACAAGTGTCCGTGGCCCGCGCTCGCTTGCTCGGCGGTGACGCTCAGGCCGCGTTGGCCCGGCGCATCCGGCGGCGGCGCTCGGCCGCGCGCTCTTCCTCGTTCAGGCCGCCCCACACTCCGTACTTCTCCGGCCGGGACAGCGCGTAGTTGAGGCACTCGGTACGGACCGGGCACTCGGCACAGACGGCCTTGGCCTTGCGCTCCCTGATCTCCCGCTCCGGCTGGCGCTCTCCGTCGGGGCCGAAGAAGAGGATAAGATCCTCTTCACGGCACGCGGCAGCGTCCTGCCAGCCCCAATTGGGCCGGGGAAGCACAGCCGACTGCCGACGCACCTGAGACATGGGACCAATCACCTCTAATGGTTTCTTAAACTTGCTTACAGGACATCATTAGGTCAAGCTCGTAACGCACGGCTGGCCCGGGTGGCGCACTGCACTACTACCGGTCCATCCGTATCTGCAACGCGTACTATCGCCGTTCTGTTCCCGTGGCTGCGGCCTGCCCTCATGGGGCAGCGCACACGCAGGGAAGTACGGCTTAGCAGGCGACGCAAGGCTGCGTTGAAACAACTGGGCCGGACGGGCCAGCGGACGCGCGCGTTGCCCCTCGTTCCATGTTCGTGACGACGGCGCTTAACGAGCCAGGCGCCAATAATGCCACCCGTGCCCACGCCCGCGCAGCCGGGGTAGGTAATTCTGTTCATCTTGTGACCAGCAGTTTCCGGACGGCTGCACCAAGTCCCCCAACGAACTGGACAAAGGCAGGGTCCGGGGCCACCATGGCATCCATGTCCGCCTCCGACGCAGCCCCACTGCCCCGCCTCGGCGAAGTTTTCTTCGACGTGCGCGGCAGCTCCCGCAGCATGCGTCTGAGCTGGTACTCCGACACTGGCGTCGCGGTGTTCAGCATCTGGCAAGGGGGCACCTGCACCGGCACGTTCCGGCTGCCCATCGAGGACCTGTCCCGCATGGTTGAGGCCCTGCAGCGCGGTCCGCGCGGCGCGGGCCTGCCCGTCGGCGACAGTGCCACCGCCACCGGCGGCCACCCGGCCCTGGGGTCCGGCGAGGCCTCGGTGACCCCCTTCCCGGAGTACGCCACCGGCCAGCACATCGCCCCGGTCACCGGCGAGTTCCGCCGTCCCGACCTGGGCGACCACGACGCACCCGCCGCCTCGCAGCGCTCCTCGGGCCCCACGCCCTACCCGGAGCCGGCGTTCCGCGACGACCCGCTCGCCTCCGGCGGTTACCGGGCCGCGGCCTCCGCCCCAGCTCCGGCCGCCCCGGTCTACCGCGAGGACCCGCTGACCAGCCCCAGCTACCGGGACGCAGGCCGGTCGTCGTTCTCCCACCGGGACAGCGGCGAGCACCACTGGAGCGACGACCCCCGCGGTTCCGGCAGCTACCCGGTGCCCAGCTACACCCCGGCCCCGGCGTCCCCGGCCCCGGCGCCCGCGGCCCCGGTCTACCAGGACGAGCCGCGCAACGGCGGCAGCTACCGGGACGACCCGCTGACCAGCCCCAACTACCGGGACCAGGGCCGCTCGGCCGCGCCCTACCAGGGTGACCGCCGCTGGGGCGACGACCCGCTCGGGTCCGGGAGCTACCGGCAGCCGTCGTTCACACCCAACGAGCCGTCCGGCGGCTACCCGGTCCCGGCCCGCGAGCCCGACGGCTACCGCTACACCGACGACCCGTTCCAGTCCAACTACCCGGACGAGGCCCGCGGCGGCTCGCACCCCTACGGCCCGCCCGACCCTGAGCCGCGCAGCCACCGGGGGCGTCCCTCGAGAACCTGAGATTCCCCGCCAGACTGGGAACACGGCGCCCTGAGCCCGCGTTCCACTAGACGTTCGGTACGGCTGAGTGCCCCGGGCCGCAACCCATAACGCCTTCGCGGAATACCGTTCGGCTGGAGCCGCGTCGTGCCACTCGCCGAGGAGGCGACCACCGTACCGAACGCCGATGGGAGCAGTATGGTCACAAGCCATGCTTGCTCCCATTTCGGCGTT